>RFRI01000023.1 GCA_009924535.1 Verrucomicrobiota bacterium | reverse complement strand
GCGAAAGAGGTGAGTCAACCCGTCTGTGGTTCCATTTTAGGCTCACGCGCCACGGTCGTGCTTGCGGAGCAGGTCGGCCAGCTCCTCCGGGTGGGCGTCGGCGATGGTCCGCCCCTTACGACCGAGGTCTTCGGAGGTCTTGATCACGGTCTCGGTCATCCGCTCATGCGTGTCTTCGGAGCCACCCACGAGGTTGAAGCCTTCGCCGCGGGTGATGCGCTTATGCTTGTCCTGGGCATCGAGGCCGATGCCAAGCAGACGGTTCGAAGGACGCTGGACGCGAGCCATGGATTCAATCTGACCGGATAGGCGTCGATTTCAAGCCCGCGGACTCAGTTGGCCTCGCCGGCAGGCTCGTCGAATTCCGACTTCCCTTCGAGGGCGTCGCCGGCGTTCGGCGAGGCGGCGGCTTCGGCCTTGGAGCAATTGATTTCCGCGAACGACGCATCCTGCTCCAGCCGGAGCTTACCCAGGCGCGCCAGCTCGAGGCACGCGAGGAAGGTGGCGACCAGGAAGCCGACGGTCGGACGTTCGGGGAGCAGGCTCGTGAAGACGAACGTGGTCTCGGTTTCGAGGCGGGCCAGAATCGTCTCCATCCGGTCGGACACCGTGACGGTCTCGGACGTGATGTTACCCGGCTGGATCCGTTCGGCGAGGCGGCGGAGGACGAGGTTGAAGGTGTTCCAGAGCTCGATGCGGTCGGCCGGGGCGACGGGACGCGCGACGGCGTCTTCGCCTTGCGGTTGCACGACATGTCGGCCGAGCAGGCCTTGGCGGTCGTCGACAAGCCCGCGGATGATGGCGGCGGTCTCCTTGACGCGCTTATATTGGATGAGCTGCTGGACGAGCGCCCAGCGGGGATCCTGACCTTCCTCCGCCGCGGCCACTTCTTCCTCGGGACGGCTTTCGACCGGGAGGAGCATGCGGCTTTTGATGTACATCAGCGTCGCGGCCATCACGAAGAAGTCGCCGGCAAGCTCGAGGTTGTCCTTCTCCTGCGTGCGGAGGATCTCGAGGTACTGCTGGGTGACCTTCTCGATCGGGATGTCGTAGATATCGATCTCGTTCTTGCGGATCAGGAACAGGAGCAGGTCCAGCGGGCCTTCGAAGACGTCGAGGCGGATGGGCAGGTCGGCCGGCGGCAAGATGCCGTCTTCGGGGACCGAGGGGGAGTCTGGAGGGGTGTCCGTCACGGTCAGAACTTGAATAATCTGGCCCGCAGTTGGAAGCCCAATGAGTTCTTGCCGTTATTCAGCGGATCGAGCCGCTGCATGATCCCGTACTCGAGCTCCCAGGAGTTGGCGATGCGCTGGACGAAGCCGATGCTTTCGTAGGTCGTCTGGCCGGCCAGGGCGTCGTAGTTAAGCGTGGCGACGAGCGAGTAGACGGAATTCAGCGTCACGCGGCCTTCCCAGATGAACTGGCGGGCCTGGGTGAGTTCGCGGAGCTCGACCCAGCTGAAGGACGTGCGCCAGAAGTCCCCGGAATTGAAGGAGATGCTCTGGATGGATTCCAGCGGGGCGCCGCCACCGTTGGGCAGGCGAAGTCCGGAACTCAGGCTGACCCACGGAGCCGGCGTGAGGCTGATGGCGCACTGGAGGTCGCTCCGGCCGGTCTCGGCATCCGTGGGGCCTTGGCGCCAGTCAGCGAAGAGATCCGCACGGAGAAGCTCACGGGTGCCGAACGTGGCATCGCGGGTCTCGAGGGTGTTGCGCAGGCCGAAGCGGACGACTTGCCGGTCGGTCGTGGAGGCGGGGTCGAGGCGGTCGGCGAGGTCGATTTCTTCCAAAGCCGAGTTCGAGACCGCGCGCTGCGTCATCGGCACGTTGCCGATGTCGCGGTCCGCGCCGGGCATCACGCGGTACTGCAGGATGGGTCGGATGCTATGGCGCATCCCGTCGATGCCCCACTTGTCGGCCACGAGGTCCCATGAACCGGTGGCGAGGCCCTCGAGGTCGAAGCCGGTCTGGGCGATGACCTTGGCGGTGGTGCCATTGCCGTTGATGCCCTGCGACCAGCCGGTCGCACGGATGCCGGCCACGGGCTTGAAGGTCAGCCACTCGTTGAGGACGAAGGTGCGGTTGATGCCGAAATAGGTGTCGAGACGGGCCGTCGACCAGGCGCCGCTCGCCAGGGTCGCCGTCTGGAAGGGCCCGAGAGGCAGGTCGGCCGAAGGGCGTTCGGAGAAGTAGCCGAAACTCACGAAGCTGCGGCGATTCCAATCACTGCCGTCGATCGACTGCTGCGGCAGGTCGAAGCGCAACTCAGGGAGTTTCTGGACGATATCCTGGTAGTTGTCCGCCTTGGCCGTGAGCGAGGCGGAGAGGTAGCCGCCGGCGTAAGGCGCGGAGACTTCGAGGTTAGCCTGCGGGTTGCCCGTTTCGCGGATCAGGTTCGGGCGGAAGTCGCGCATGAACCCGGGGTCCGACTGGCCGAAGATGTTGCCGGCGAACTCGACGCCATCGACGGTGCGTCCGTTGATTTCGCCGAACAGGAAGGCGCGCTGGCGATCCGGGGTGCGTCCGTAGACGTCGGCGAGCAGGTCGCCGCGATCGCTGATATAGCCGCTCTCGAACTTGCCCTTCCAGACGATGCCGTCTTCGGGCTGCTTGGAATTATCGTAGCGGAACGCCGGGCCGACGAGGAGGCCGGACTTGCCGTAGATATCGAGCAGGCCGCCGACCCAAAGGGAGGGGGACTGGCGCATCAGGAACGTGGAACGCAGGTAGCGTCCCTGCCGGTCTTCGCTGCCGGTGTTCAGGTAAAGGTCGTAGGGGATGTCGCGGTAGCCGTCCTGCGCGTAATACGGGAGGTTGAAGAACGGGATCCCGGCCAGGTGCGGGGTGACGCTGTGGAGCCTGAGGCGATCATCGGCTTCGGTGTAGGCCGCTTCGGCGATCTTCAGGTGCATGCCGAGCAGCTCGGGTTCGCTGTTCCACATGCGCAGCCCGCGCATCGTCTTGTCGCCTTTGACGATCTTCAAGGACTCCGCGGTGAAGTACAGGGGAGATCGGCCGAAGCGGACGTTGGTCGCCACGATGGTGTCGTTACGCGGGTCGGCTTCGATCTTGTCGCCGATGATGCGCAAGGACTTGGTCGTATACACGACGTTGCCTTCCGCGACGATGGTGCCCGTACGGTAGTCGAACCGGATCTTCTTGGCGTCGATGGTCGCTTCCTTGCTCTCGAGGTGCGCGTTAGAGGCGACGACGATCTTGCCGCCTTCCTCCGGGGCGAAGCTGTCGGCGACGATGTTGGGCGCGATCTCGGCGATCTTGGCTACGGCTTGGGCGGGGTCGGCCGCCATGGCCGCCACGGTCAGGGAGAGGCTTGCGGCGATGATCCAGAAACGACGGCCAGGCATCCGGTGAGCGTTGTCGCTCCGGGGTTTCCCTCAAGTATTTTCGGGCAATGAGCGCTTGCCGCCCCACTGCCCTGCGTGGAGTCTTTAGGGATGCGCCTCAGCCCAGCAGAGTTGACCGCCCTGGTGGACGCCAAGGAGACCTCTCCGCACCGCTTCCTGGGTCTCCATCCGCTGGTCGGAGGCGGTCTGGTCGCCCGCTCGCTCTTCCCTTGGGCCAGCGCCTGCGAACTCGTCCCGGATGGTCCGACCAAGCCCGTCCCGATGAAGCAGCTGCACGCCAGCGGCGTCTTCGAGGTCGAGCTCCCTGGCGCCGCCCCTTTCCGCTATCGCTTCCGCGTGACGTATCCCGACGGCGTCAGTCGCCTGGTCGACGACCCTTACCGCTTCCTGCCGACGATCTCGGAGGACGATTTGTTCCTGCTGGGCAAGGGCGACGATCATCGCGCCCACTACAAGCTGGGCTCCCACGTCCGCACGCTCGACGGCGTGCTCGGCGTCTCGTTCGCCGTCTGGGCCCCTTCGGCCCGTCGCGTCTCGGTCGTCGGCGACCATAACCTCTGGAACGGCCATGCCCATCCGATGCGCAACCTCGGCGCTTCCGGCATCTGGGAGATCTTCATCCCGGGCGTCCATGCCGGCGCCCGCTACAAGTACGAGATCGTCGGGCCGCATGACGCCACGCCGTTCCTGAAGACGGATCCTTACGGCCTGCATTTCGAGCCTTCCCCGAATCACGCCGCCATCGTCTGCGACCTTTCGAAATTCGTCTGGAACGACGCAGCTTGGATGGAGGCGCGTCGGAGCCGTGACCTGCGCTCGCTTCCGATGTCGGTGTACGAGGTACACCTGGCCTCCTGGCGCCGCGTGCCCGAGGAGGGCGGCCGCGTGCTCGGTTACCGCGAGCTCGGCGAACAGCTCGCCGCCTATTGCGTGAAGATGGGCTTCACCCATGTGGAGCTGATGCCGCCGTCCGAGCATCCGTTCGACGGTTCCTGGGGTTACCAGGTCACGGGCTTCTACGCGCCGACGCATCGCTTCGGGTCGCCGCTCGACTTCATGACGATGGTCGACGCCCTCCATCGGGCGAACATCGGCGTCATCGTCGACTGGGTGCCGGCCCATTTCCCGCGCGACTTCTTCGCGCTGGCCCGTTTCGACGGCACGCATCTCTACGAACATGCGGATCCGCGGCTCGGTGAGCATCAGGATTGGGGCACGTTGATCTTCAACTACGGTCGCCACGAGGTGCGCGGCTTCCTGGTCTGCTCCGCGCTCTCCTGGCTCGAACGTTTCCACGTCGACGGCCTCCGCGTCGACGCGGTGGCTTCGATGCTCTACCTCGACTATTCGCGCAAGGCCGGCGAATGGATTCCGAACCGCTTCGGCGGCCGCGAAAACATCGAGGCCATCGAATTCCTCAAGCAGGTGAACTCCCTGGTGCACCTCTACCAGCCCGGCGTCGCGATGATCGCCGAGGAATCCACGTCCTTCCCGGGCGTGACGAAGTCGGTTCCCGACGGTGGCCTGGGCTTCGACTTCAAGTGGAACATGGGCTGGATGCACGATACCCTCGACTACTTCCGCCAGGACCCGCTCTTCCGTAAGTTCAACCACGACAAGCTCACGTTCGGCATGCTCTACCAGTGGACCGAAGCCTTCGTGCAGTCATTCTCGCATGACGAGGTCGTCCACGGCAAAGGCTCCCTCATCGGCAAGATGGGCGGCGGCGACGACGCCACGAAGGCCGCGAATCTGCGTTGCCTCCTGGCCTTGCAGTGGTCCTGGCCGGGCAAGAAGACGCTCTTCATGGGCTGCGAGTTCGGCCAGTTCGCCGAATGGAAGTACGACGCCTCGCTCGACTGGCACCTGCTTGAATACCCGATCCATCTCGGCGTGCAGCGCTTGGTCGCCGATCTGAACAGGCTCTATGTCGGCGACGCCGCCCTCGCCGAGAACGAGCTCCGTCCCGAAAGCTTCCATTGGCTCGTCGCCGATGACGGCGCGCAAAGCGTGCTCGCGTTCGAGCGTCGCGGTCGCGACTGCGCCTGGACGGTCGCCGGTAATTTCACGCCGGTCGAGCGCACCTACCGCCTGGGCGTCCCTTTCCCGGGGCGCTGGGAAGAGGCCCTGAATACCGATTCGAAACACTATGCGGGCCACGGTTTCGGCAACCTCGGCGGCGTGCTCGCCGAACCGATCCCCTGCCAAGGGCGTCCTTATTCGATCGAGGTCCGCTTGCCGGGACTCTCGATGGTCATCTTCCGCCAGTCGTCGGCGAAGCCGAAGGGCTGATCATGTCCCGCTCCGAACTCTTCCGCCGTCACGTCGCGGCCGATCCCGCGAACGCGCTTTTCCGTTTTTCGCTCGGTCAGGCCCTTCACGCCGAAGGCGCCGCCGCCGAAGCCGTGGAGCACCTGCGGCTCGCCGCTGCTTCCAAGGCCGATTGGATGATGCCGCGGATCCTGCTCGGAAAGTGCCTGCTGGCGGTCGGCGACAAGGCGGCGGCCAAGGCGGTCTTCGCGGACGCGCTCGCCCTCGCCGTGGCGCAAGGCCACGAGGAACCTGAGGAAGAGCTGCGCCTGCTGCTCGCGACCCTCTGACGGATTATTCCGTCTCGGGGTAGGGCAGGAAGGCGGTGAGGCTGATGGCCTTGATCGACGGTGCGTCCATGAATGCGCTGCGCATCGGGCCGGGCTGGTCGATGCGTTCGAGGATCACGCGGCGCAGGTCCATGATGGCGGATTTCGCCTTCTTCAGCGGGCGGATGGTCAAGGTGTTGTCTCCGGCCGCGAGTTCGATCTGGCCGACTTCACGCGGCACGAAGCGTTGGAAGTGGCCGGTCTCCTCGACCGTGAACTCGCATCTGCTGGCACCGGCTTCGACCGCGACGGTCGAGCCACCGTTGCCCTTGCCGCAACCTTGCAGGACGGTGACGCGGTATTTGCCCGCCAACGGGGCCTGGAAGGTCCATGACGCGGTGTCTTCCGCGTTCACCCAGAAGCCGAGCGTGTCCTTCTGCGGCAGGTCTTCGTATCTCATCTTCGTGGCCTTCACCTGGGCGGCGCGGGCTTCGAGGAAGATGAGCGAGTTGGTCCCTTTGGTCGCCGGGTTCTGCATCGCCTTGTGCCAGTCGGCGAGCATCGGGCGCATGGCTTCCGAGGTCGGCAGGGCCTTGAGCTTGGAGGTGTCGGTCTTGACGAAGCAGTTCTCCCAGAGGCCGCGGCCGAAGTCGGGGTTGGCCTTGATCGGCTCGGCGCCGACGCTGCGGCGCCAGGCTTCGAGCTTGCCGCGCAGGGCGGCCACGCGGGCCGGCTCCGCAGCGGCGAGGTCGGTGGTCTCGCTCGGATCCTTGGCGAGGTCATAGAGCTCGAGGCTGCCGTCCTCATATTGCTCGATGAGTTTCCAGTCGCCTTCGCGGACCGCGCCGCCGGGCTTGCCGCCTTGGTTCATGTAGTGCGGCTGGTGCCAGAAGAGCGCGCGCGGCTTGGCGTCAGCCGGCGGCTTGCTGTCGAACAGCACCGGCGAGATGTCCTGGAAATCAAGGGTCGCGGGAGCGGGGACCTTGGCCAACGCGCAGATCGTAGGGCAGAGGTCGCCGAGCACGACGGGTTCGCTGATCACCCTCGAGGCGATGCGGCCGGGATAGCGGATGATGAGAGGCGTGCGGATGCCGCCTTCGTAGAGGTAGCCTTTGCCCGCGCGCGACGGCGCATTATAGGTGGGCGGGCTTTCCCTGAGTTCGGAGATGTGCACGCCGCCGTTATCCGAGGCGAAGACGACGAAGGTGTTTTTCGCCAGCCCGTGGTCCTCGAGGGCCTTCAGGACGCGGCCGCAGGCGACGTCGAGGGATTCGACGAGCGCGGCGTAGGTCGGGTGGAAAGACTGCGCGTTGGCCTCGATGCCCTTGGCCGGGGCGGCGAGCGGGATGTGCGGATTATCGAAAGCGAGATAGAGGAAGAAGGGCTTGGCCTTGTTCCGTTCGATGAACTTCACCGCGTAGTCGGCGTGTCCGAGCTCGCCCTTTCCGCCCATGGGGGACTCGGCGCCCGGGTTAGGTTTGCCGGCGAAGTATTCGTCGAACCCGTGGTCGGTCGGCTGGTGGCCCTTGCCTCCGAGGTGCCACTTGCCCACCGCCGCCGTGGCGTAGCCCTTGGGCTTGAGGAGTTGGGCGATCGTCTGGACGCCTAGGGGGAGATTGTTGTTCACGGTCGCCGCGAGCACGCGGTGCGAGGCGCGGTCGGGGCGTCCCGGGAGGAAGGTCGTGATCTTCAGGCGGGCCGGGCTCTGGCCGGTGAGGAGACCGGCGCGGGAGGGCGAGCAGACCGAGGCGGCGGCGTAGGCCTGCGTGAAGCGCGCGCCATCGGCGGCGAGCTGGTCCAGGTTCGGCGTGTGCTGGTCCTTGCGGCCGAAGCAGCCGAGATCGTTGATGCCGAGGTCATCGGCGAAGAGGATGACGAAGTTGGGCGGAGTCTCCTGCGCGCTGGCAGGGACGAACGCGAGCAGGGCGCCAAGGAACAGGCCGAGGAGAAGGCGGGGCATCCCTTGGGTTTAACGTCTCGCCGGGTTGTGCAAAGGGCAAAACCCACTTCGGTAACCGTCATGGACCTTCGTTTAATCCAATCTGGCGTGGCGTGCGTCGATGTCGCCATGGCCGCGGTCTCTTGGCTGATCCTGCTCTGCACCTATCCGGACTTCGCGCGTTGGCAGGCCGAAGGCTTCGCCCTGCATCATGAGGCCTATACCCGCCGGGTCGGCTGGGTCGTCGGGCCCCTCCTGCTCGCCCAACTAGGCGGGCATGCCTGTTTGGCCTTCGTGGCGGGGCGTGGCTTCGGGCTCGGCCTCGTGCTCATGTGCTGGGCGCTCACGGCCGCCTGGTCCGTGCCGTGTCACCGACGATTGCAGCTGGAAGGGCCGACTTCACCGGCCCTGGCCGGTCTCATCCGTTCGCATGCTTGGCGCACGGCGCTCTGGACGGTCTTGGCCGGCACTTCCTTCACGCAGGCGGCGGGTTGACAGTCGGGGTGGCTCCATGAACGCTCAAATGTGATGAGGACAGACGAACCGACCCCAGCCCGCCAGGCCTCCCGCCTCGGAGCTTTCCGTCGTTTTCTCGGCTTCGTCGGCCCAGGTTTCCTCGTCTCGGTCGGCTACATGGATCCGGGTAACTGGGCCACGGACCTCGCCGGTGGCTCACAGTTCGGTTACGCGCTGCTCTGGGTCATCCTGCTATCCAACCTGATGGCGATCCTGTTCCAGCATCTCTGCGTGCGCCTCAACGTCGCGACGGGCCTCGACCTCGCCCAGGCCTGCCGGTCGCGCTATTCTCCGGGCGTCTCGAAGTTCCTCTGGGTCTCAGCCCAGATCGGCATCGTCGCCTGCGACCTCGCCGAGCTCCTCGGCTCGGCCATCGCGCTGCAGATCCTCTTCGGTGTCCCCTTGTTTTTCGGCGCGATCATCACCGCCTTGGATGTGTTGCTCCTGCTGGCGCTGACGCGCCTCGGCTACCGCTGGCTGGAAGCCCTCGTCGCGGTCTTGGTGCTCACCGTCGCCGCCTGCGTGGGCATCGAACTGCTGCTCGCCAAACCGGCGATCGCCGAACTCGTCAAAGGCTTCGTGCCCACCACGGCCGTGCTGACGGGCCCGGGCATGCTCTTCGTCGCCCTCGGCATCATCGGCGCGACGGTCATGCCGCATAACCTGTATCTCCATTCCTCGATCGTCGGCTCGCGTGATTTCGGCGACACCGAGGAGACCCGTCGCGAAGCGATGCGTTTCGCCACCTGGGACTCCACGCTCGCCCTCAGCCTCGCGTTCTTCGTCAACGCCGGCTTGCTCGTCCTGAGCGCGGCCGCGTTCCACGGCCGCCCAGAAGCCGTGACGGACATCCGCGAAGCCCATCGCCTGCTGGACGGCGTGCTCGGCGCGACGTTCGCCGGCACGCTCTTCGCGGTCGCGCTGCTGGCCTCGGGCCAGAACGCCACCATCACCGGTACCATGGCCGGACAGATCGTCCTCGAAGGTTTTCTCAAGGTGAAGAGCCCCGGCTGGATCGTGCGGGCTTCGACGCGGGCCGCCGCGCTGATTCCGGCGCTGCTGGTCATCGGCCTGGCAGGGGAGGGGAAGGTCGAGACCTTGCTCGTCTGGAGCCAGGTCATCCTGAGCCTACAGCTGGGCTTCGCCTGCTGGCCTCTCGTCCGCATGACGGGAGATGCCGCATTCATGGGCGCTTTCGTCGCACCCCGTTGGATCAGCGTGCTCGGCTGGGTCGCCACCGGGCTGGTCGTCGGGGCCAGCCTTTGGTTCGTGGCCGGAGCTTTCTGACCCAAAACCATAATATTCATATGTTTATGAATAGTTTTTCATGGGAGAATATTGGCTGGACTTCTAATCCTGTTATCTTAACTAATGTAGTCATAAATTAACAGTGTCGTCCTTCTCTGTTCATCATGTCCGCCATGCGATCTCTATTCCTCGCTCTTCTCGCCGTGTCCTCCTCGGTCGCGGCCGAACAGCCGGTCGTCTTGCGGGTGGGCTTCTTCCCTAATCTCACGCACGCCCCGGCTCTGGCGGCCCGCCAGTTGGAAAGAGAAGGAAAGGACTTTCATCAGGCCAACCTGCCGACCGGGGTGAAGTTAGAATGGCGTTCTTTTAATGCCGGACCTTCCGCCATGGAGGCCCTCGTCGCCGGTGCCATCGATATCACCTACGTCGGCGCCTCGCCGGTCATCAACGCCCACGTGCGTACCAAGGGTCGCTCGATCCGCGTCCTGGCGCCCGTCGCTTCCGGCGGCAACGCCTTGGTCGTCCGCAAGGGGTCGCCTCTCCGCGCCCCGGCTGATTTCCGCGGCCATCGCATCGCGACGCCGCAACTGGGCAATACGCAGGATGTCGACGCCCGCGTCTGGCTTCGTTCCGGGGGATTGAACATCACGATCGCCGGTGGCGACGCCCAGGTGCTTCCGGCGCAGAACGCCGAACTGATCGCCCTTTTCAGACGTGGCGATGTCGATGCGGCTTGGACGGTCGAACCCTGGGTGACGCGCCTGGTCGATGATTTCGGCGGCGAGGTGCTCGTCGAGAATCGCGACTCGATCATCACCGTATTGGCCGCCTCGCAGAAAGCCCTGGACTCCAAGGGCGAGGTGGTGACGGCGTTTGTTCGCTCACATTACCTGCTGCGTGATCGCTTGGCTGCGGATCCGGTCTTGCTCGAGCGTCTTTCGCGCGAAGCTCTGGGCGCGGAATCCCGCTCCGCCGCCCCGAAGGCCGAGCTCATCGCCCCTGCGCTGCGCCGGATCCGCTGGGACCAGCCCGAAGATCCGGCCCTGCGCCTGCGCCGCCTGACCGATGCGTTCGCCAAAGCCCAGTCCGACTCTCGCGCCTGCGGCCTGCTGGTCGGCGAAACTCCGGTGGCTCCTTTGTTGCAGGCCTTGGTCGATGACCGTCCGGCCGTCCGCAAGTAACCCGCCTTGCTTTCTTGCTCCCTGTTCCCGCTAATCCCTCGCCTCCATGCTGGCTAACCCGTCCAACGAATCCCATTCTCAGCTCACGCTGAGCCACGTGACCAAGCGTTACCACGGGCGCGCCGGTCTCGTCACGGCCGTGGAGGACATCAACCTGCAGGTGAAGGAAGGCGAATTTCTCGTGCTTGTCGGACCGTCCGGCTGCGGCAAGTCCACCTTGCTCAGCCTGCTCGCCGGACTGGAGCAGGTCGACGAAGGTTCGATCAAGCTCGACGGCGCCGATGTCGTCGAGCCCGGCCGCGATCGCCTGGTGATGTTCCAGCAGGACGCGCTCTTCCCGTGGCTCGACGCCCTGGAGAACGTGCTGTTCGGCCTGCGCCTCAAACCGGGGCTCACCGACGCCGAGCGCGCCGAAGCCGCCCGTTACTACCTCGACCTCGTCGGCCTGGCGGACAAGGAGAAGGCCCATCCGCACGAACTTTCCGGCGGCATGCGTCAGCGCGTGGCCCTGGCCCGTTCACTCGCGCCCAATCCTCGCGTGCTCCTGATGGACGAGCCGTTCTCCGCCCTTGA
>RFRI01000220.1 GCA_009924535.1 Verrucomicrobiota bacterium | reverse complement strand
CACGCATTCGAACCCGCTGGCCGCGACGCAGAAGCCCAGCGCCGGCGGCCGCATCGGTACGAGCGGCGCCCGCGGCGCATCGCCCAGCTATCAGCTGAGCGTCCGCACGGGGGCATGGGAGAACGTGCTGGAGAACACCGGCGCAGGTAAGCTCGCCTTCGGCGGTAATTCCGCCACTTACGCGACCGGAGACTCGCGCGTCATCCTCGCCGAGATCCCGCTGGTACAGCCCGTCTCCTTAGCCCAATACGCCCATGCGAACTTCGGAGTCCGCGACCAGCAACCGCTCCTGAGCATCGGCAACAGCTTCGCCTCACCGCTGGTCGACGCCAAGAAAGCCCTCCAAGACAACGGCGCCAACTGGTCCGAATTCGACCAGAGCTATCTTCTTAACGCGACCCTCTGGGACGGCTACTTCCTTTCGAGCCTCGCGCCTTGGATGAAGTCCGGCACCGCCGGCGTAATCACCCCCGCGACGCCCACGCCGACCGATGCCGTCACCGTCGCCGGCAAGACCTACACCCCGCCGACGGACCCCAACGAGAAGAAGACGATGACCCAGGTCATCAGTGATTTCATCAACGGCGGCATGCCGCTGGACAACCCGCGCTTCTCGCTGGAAAGCGGCCGTGACGCCGTGGCCACCGCGGCCGCCCTCGCCGACTACCGTCGCTCCGCCGCCGTGCTGCTCAACAAGGGCGCCTTCAACGTCAACTCGACGTCCGTCGCCGCTTGGACCGCCTTCCTTGGTACCGCCAAGAACCTCGCGATCGCCGACAAGTCCGCCAACGGCGACGCCCGTTTCCCTCGCGTGCTCACCAAGGACACCGCCGTCATCGCCGCGGGCAATACCGACGACCCCAGCAACTGGGCCGGCTTCGCCAACCTGAGCGACGCGCAGATCGCCAACCTCGCCAACGCGATCGTCGCGGAGAACAAGGCTCGCTTCGCCATCATCGCGCGCAGCGAGCGTGACCTCGTGAAGGCTCCGGGCAGCCGACTCTTCGCCGGACTCGCCAAGGCCACCACGCCTTACCTTGGCCTTTCCGAGTTCATCAACCGCTTCCTCACCCCCGAGACCCCTTACGTTGCTACGGCGAGGCCGCCTTGGACAACGGCGAAACCGGTTCGGCTTGGATGGAAGTCGTCGTCCAACGCATCCCCGAATTCCTCGACCCGACCAATGCCGCCGAGACCGGCAACAGCGCCCCGAAGCCGCTGAAGATCGCCCCCTCGGCGGCGACCGACCCGACCTTGAGCACCGCCCTCACCCCCGTGAACAATGTGCTCGGCCGCCGCTTCAAGATCGTCTCCATGCGCTGGCTCAAAGCCGATGAGATCTGACCTAGGCAAAGCCCTGCTCCTCACCCTGCTCCTCGCCGGCGGCTCAGTCCGTGCCGCGGACACCACGGTCGTCGAAGCCTATGTGAAGTTCGTCTCCGCCTCGAAGCCGCTGGCGGGCATCGGCATCGTGCAGGACAAGAAGGTGAACGGCCTGGTGATTCCGACGGACATGCTGACGGAAGCGTTCTATTACCGAGGCCCGGCCCGGATGGAACTCATCGAAGTCGCTGCCACCGAGATTACCGCCGAGACCGTGCCGAACACCGGTGAGAAATCCGAGGTCGTCAAGCGACCCGTCCGCGGCGTCAAGGCAGCCACTCCGACCCACGCGTTGACGCCGTCCGGCAAGCCCCCCATCGCCTGGATCGACCTGCCGACCAAGCAAGGACAACTTCACCTGATCCTGATGGTCAACCCCGGGAAGGATAACGGCATCACCGCCATCCAGGACATCCCCGGCTCGTTCCCTCCTGGCAGCAACCGCTACTTCAACCTCTGCAGTTTCCCGCTGACGGTCAAACTGCCCTCGGGCGACCAGCGCATTCCTGCCGGCAGTTCCAAGGTCGCCCGACCAGGCAGCAAGGATAACGACTACTACGACGTGCAGATCTCCAGCCGGATCAACGAGGCGGAGCTCCCGGCCTATTCCGGACGGGTCTTCCACATGGAGAGCACCCGCAAGCTCTACATGGTCTCGCCTGGCCCCGGCGAACTCGGCCGCATCGTGATCAAGGTGATCGAAGACCGCCCCCCGCCCGCCCGCAGCCTGGCCCAGAAGCCGCCGGCGCCGAAGGGCGAGAAGTAAGCCGTGGCCGTCACATAACTTTCATATAGCGGAAGGCGTCGGGGCTTGAGCGCACCCGAGGCGACCCCAGACTGACGCCGTGGCCCCCGACTCCGAGACGCTGCTCCGCCGCCGTCGCCCCGGCTTCAGCCTCGTGCTGTCGCTCGTGGTGATGTCCGTCGTGCTGCTCACGGTCATCACCGTGGCCTCGTTCGTGACCATCGAGTCGCGCCTCGCGGCGCAGCACCAGAATTTCCTGCGGGCGAAGCTGAACGCCGCCGTCTCGCTCCGCCTCGCCCTCGCGCACCTGCAGCAGGAAGCCGGGCCTGACCGGCGCATGACCGCGCGGGCAGATATCCTGGCCAACACGACGCAGGCCGGCTGGACCTGGAACACCATCCGCAACCCCCTCTGGACCGGCGTCTGGCGCAGCGACCAGCAGCTCCAACCGCCGTCGTGGCTCGTCAGCGGCCGTCCCGGTCAGCTCCCCGGGGCGCAATCGGCGAACCTCTACGGACAGGCCGACTTCTACGTCGACCAATGGGTGCCCTGGCAGAACGACTTCACCATTCCCGCCAACCTGCTCGTCCCGCTGGTCGGTGACACCTGCGCCAGCGGACCCGAGCTCGCGACCGCGACCAGCCCGGGGAAGCCTGACGGTCGGATCAGCCTGCCGCGCATCGCCCTACCCGATGCCAGCGCGAATGGCTCCTACTGCTACTGGATCGGCGACGAAGGCGTGAAGGCACGCATCAACCTCACCGACCCACGGCTCACCCCACCCACGGGCACGACGACGCCGCAGCTCCAACAGGAAGCCCTCCGCGGCACGACCCGCTCCGGCACCGGCATCCTCGCCGGGCTGGAGAACATGCCTCTCGGCGGCATCGACCCGCGCGTGACCCAGATGCGCGAACTCCCCTTCCTCACGAACACCGGACTTGGGCTGACGGAGACCACGCCCCCGACGCGCGCGAAAAGGCTATTCACCGAGACGACGCTCTGGTCACGCGGGGTGAACTGCGACTCGCTGTGGGGCGGACTCAAGGTGGACCTTTCGCTGGCCTTCGAGAAGACCGACGCCGAATGGCGGGCGCAGCTGACGCCGGAGCAGAAAACCCGCATGCGCGGCCAGATTCTGGAACAACTGCAGGCCGAGAAGGTCCAGCTACAGGAAGCGGTGAAGAAGAAGATCACCGTCAGCCCGGTCGAGGTCGACCGGCGCCTCAACGCCATGATGCAGGAATACCGTTTCTCCATCGAGCAGCTGCGCCAGAACCTCACCAATGCCGGGGCCAGCGAGGAAGCGCTACGTGCCCAGATCACCGCGTCGATCGCCTGCGTCAAACGTTGTGCGGTCGTAAAATCCGGCGTGTTCAAATTGAGCAGAAGGGCAGGCATCGATTCGAACG
>RFRI01000219.1 GCA_009924535.1 Verrucomicrobiota bacterium | reverse complement strand
CGAAGAACCGGTTCTTCGGCGTGGCGGACGGTCCGGCCTGCCAGTCTTCGGTGTTATCGCGCGGGCCGCAGAACATGATCACGCGCGCGACCTTCTGGTACATCGCGAAGCGAGCGGAGGACGTGGCGCCGTGCGAGGAGCCGCCGACGACGACCTTGGTCCAGTCGAGCTCCTTGCCGCCCGCGGTCAGGAACTGTTCCCAGCGGCCCTGCGGGTGCTTCTTCACAAGCCACTGGACCAGGCGCGTGGCGCGGCCCTTGGCGGAATCGGCTTCGGCGATCTCGACGGACTTCGAAGCGTCGACGCCGGCGGTGGCCTCGAGGCGGATGTTGCCGAGATGCTGCGTATCGGCAGGGACGGTGTTGAGCGAGCCGAACCAACCGCGGGCGTAGTAGACGCTGATGTGGTGGTAGCCGTAGCCGTTGACCTTTTCGGCGAGGACCGGGTTATGGCCCATCAGCCAGACCACAAGCTGTCCGCGGGGCGCGACGCGCGTATCGACGTCGGCGGTTTCGGTGTCGGCAGCCTTCCTTTGTTCTCCAAGTTGAAATCGATGTCAGGGTAAGACTTCGCGGCCGGATCAACCTCGCTAGCGCGCACCGTGAGGTGGTAGGCCTGTGGCTTCGGGTCGCTGAACTTCACGGGGGCATCGGCGGCGTAGGACGCGACGAGGCCGAGGAATAGGCAGGCAAGGGCGGAACGCATGGGGTTGCACCCTTGATGTCCGTACCACTGAGGGATGGCAAGGCCGACCGCTTACTTTGGCAGCTTGCCGTCGACGTAATCGAGGGCTTTCTCGACGATGTCCTTCGGAGCCCACTGGTGGCCGCCCTCAAATTCGAAGACCTGGAGGCGATCGCCCTGCGTCTCGCGCAGCTGCTTGATTTCGCCGCGGTTGGGGTCCTTCTTACCCATGGTCAAGGCGACGGCGGGAATCTGCACGCCACGGAGACCCTGGATGCCGTTGTCGAGCTGGCCGACGCCGGCACCTTGCAGGACCACGCCACTAAAATTATCGCCGATGCTCACGAAGACGGAGCTCGCGCGGGAGGCACCCGAGAAGCCGGTGCATACCTTGCGGCCCGCGGCGAGGCGGAAGCGTTTTTCGGCGTCCTGATTGGCGGCGAGGAAGTTGCCGACGCTCGGGTCCCACGGGCCGTTCTTGGATTCGTCGAGGAGGATGGCGATGTAGCCGTGCTTCTTGATCCAGTCGGCCATGTTGCCCATCGACGCATTGCCGCCGGGTGAAGCGATGAAGATCGCGGGCCAGCTCTTGTTCGCATCACCGTGGTAGCCCTTCGGCAACACGACGCGGTAATGGTAGACGCCGGCGTACTTGGAGTAGCCGCCGTTATGGTCGCAGGCGATGCGGGTCTCGACGCCTTCCTTGATGACGAGGCCTTCGGGGGTCGTCCGCGGCGCGGGGGCGGCCGGTTCGGCGGCGCCGACGACGGCGGAGAGCAGGATGAGGAGCAGGGCGGGGTACCGGCGCATGCTGAAGGGGTAGGCAATAACCGCGCGAAGGGCAAGCGTGGTTGCGGCTTGGAAGCACCCGCGGGTTGCTCCATAGCCTTACGCCGTGTCCCGTTCCGTCACCCCATTGCCCGTGCTTGAAGTCTCCCGCCTGCGCATCGCCCGCGAAGACAAGGTCATCCTGCGCGGACTCGATTGGCGCGTGGAGCCGGGCCAGCATTGGGTGATCCTCGGACCTAACGGCTCCGGCAAATCCTCGTTGCTCGCCGCGCTCACGGGTTACTTCGCGCCCACCTCGGGGTCGCTCTCGGTCCTCGGCGAGACCTTCGGCCGCAGCGACTGGCGAGAACTCCGCCGGCGCATCGGCCTCGTCGGCCCTTCCGTCGCCGCGATGATCCAGCCTTCCGAGCCTGCGCTGGCGGTCGTCGCCGGCGGTGTCGATGGGCTCATCAATCTCTGGCGCCGGCCGAAGCCGGCGACGCTCGCGCTCGCGCTTCGCTTGCTGCGACTGCTCAAGGTCGGCGGACTTTCCGCCCGTCCGTGGGGTCATCTTTCGCAAGGCGAACGCCAACGCGTGCTGATCGCGCGTGCCTTGGCCTCGGACCCCGCGTTGCTGATCCTCGATGAATCCTGCGCGGGCCTCGACCCCGTTGCGCGCGCCGAGTTCCTCGCGCTGGTGAGGCGTCTCCCGAAGCTGAAGCCAGGTCTGGCCATTGTCTTCGTGACGCACCACGTCGAGGAGATCCTGCCGACCTTCACCCATGTGCTCCTGTTGCGAAACGGCTCCGCCCTCGCTGCTGGCAAGATGGCCGAGGTCCTGAAGCCCGCCGCGCTGTCGAAACTCTTCGGCCGTAAGGTCCGCCTGGCCAAAGGTCGGGATGGCTGGTCGCTGGTTGTGGTCGGGAAGTAGTCACGGGGCGGTTTGACCGCTTTCGACTTCCCCTTAACCCCTGCTTAGTCCTACTTCATCTTCCTTCGCAATGCCTTCGCCGTTCGACAACCTCCTCCCTCGCTATGACGCCGTCGTCATCGGCGCCGGCCTCGGCGGGATGACCGCGGCGAACAACCTGGCTAAATTCGGCCGCAAGGTGCTCCTCCTGGAGCACCATTACCAGCTCGGCGGCCTGGCCACCTTTTTCAAGCGCGCCGGCGGCCACGTCTTTGACATCTCCCTGCATGGCTTCCCGCACGGGATGATCAAGTCCACGCGCCGCTACTGGACCAAGGAGATCTCCGATCGCATCCATCAGCTCAGCGACGTCCGTTTCATCAACCCCGACTTCGACGTCCGCACCACCTTCGACCGCGCCGACTTCACGCGCATCCTTATCGAGCAGTTCAAGCTTTCCGCCGAGACCGTCGAGGCGTTCTTCGCGCACCTGCGCGAGATGAACTATTACGACAACGACCCGCGCACCACGCGTCAGCTGTTCGAGCAGTTTTTCCCGGGCCGTCCGGACGTCCAGCGCCTGCTCCTCGAGCCCATCGCCTACGCCAACGGCTCCACCCTCGACGACCCGGCGATCACCTTCGGCATCGTCTTCTCGAACTTCATGTCGAAGGGCGTGTTCATCTTCCAGGGCGGCACGGACACGATGATCAACCTCATGACCGCCGAGATGAAAGCCAACGGGGTCGACATCCGCCGCAACGTGCTCGTCGAGAAGGTGCTCGTCGAGAAGGACGCCTCCGGTCGTCGTCGCGTCGTGGGCGTGAAGCTCCGCGGTACGCGTCTCGGCGAAGAAGCCGAGGTCGCCTGTGCCACTGTCGTCTCCAACGCCAACATCAAAGATACCGTCCTCAAGATGGGGGGCGAAGATGCCTTCGAGGCGCCGTTCCTCGAAGAAGCCCGTAAGGTCCGCGTGAACACCTCCTCCTGCCAGGTCTACATGGGCGTGCGCGAAGGCGAGACCATCCCGCACATCGGCGACCTCGTCTTCACCTCCGAGGCCAAGCCGTTCTCCAGCCGGGAGCTCGTCGACTTCCACACCACCTCGCGCACCTACTCGGTCTATTACCCGGACACCCGTCCGCACACGCGGCACCCCCGTTACGCGATCGTCACCTCG
>RFRI01000218.1 GCA_009924535.1 Verrucomicrobiota bacterium | reverse complement strand
CGGCAGCGTCTTGGCCCAGGCGAGGGCTTTTTCGGTCAGCGTCTTGACGACGTCGGGATGCTGGGCGGCTACGTCCTGGTGTTCCCCGGGGTCATTGGGGATGTCGAAGAGCTGTGCGTTCTTGCCGGAGTGATCGACGAAGAGCTTCCAGTCGCCGTCGCGCACGCAGAGGGGCGGCGGTGCGTAGTCCGCATAAGGTCCGGCGACGCTCGAGAGCCATTCCCAGTGAAGTGGGCGTGATCGAGGGGTGGCCGGGGCGCCTCGCCAGAGGGCGGAGAGGTCTTCGCCGTCAGCAGCCAGTTCGGCCGGGACCTTGACGCCCGCTATCGCCGCGATGGTGGGAAGGAAATCGACTGCACCGACGACGGCTTTCTCCTCGATGCGGCCGGCGGGCACCTTGCCGGGCCAGCGGACGAGGCCGAAGGTGCGGATGCCGCCTTCGTACATGCTGCGCTTACGGGCGCGGAGGGGTCCCGGGCTACCGACGCCGGCGTTGGCGGCATTGCCGACGTGATAGTCCTCGGGGCCGTTGTCACTCGACAGTACGATGAGGGTGTCATTGGTCAGCCCAAGCTCCTCGAGCGAGTCGAGCAGGCGGCCGATCTGGGTGTCCAGGTCGGTGAGCGATGCGCAGAAGACCTGCATCTGCTTGCGCAGGTCCTTGGCGTCGCCAAAATATTTCTTGGCCCATTCGCCAAAGGCCGGATCGTCCGCCTTGGGCTGGAGGTCGGCGTAGACGGCCAGCTGTTCCGGGGTCGGCTTAAGCGGCGCGTGCGGGACGAGCGTCCACATATTGACGTAGAACGGCTTGTCCTTGTTCGCCTTGGCGAACTGGACCGTCTCGTCGACAATCAGTGCCGTGGACTTGGCGCGGAAGTAGGGCTCCTTTGCCTCGTCTCCGAGCGAGGGGCCGTTGGAGTTGACCGTCTTGGAGACATCGAAGCCGTAGGCCTCAGGGGCTGGCGCGCCATTGCCTCCGCCGAGGTGCCACTTGCCGAAGTGGGCCGTCGCGTAGCCGGCCTGCTTCAGGAGATCGGGCAGGGTGGTGACGTCGGCATCGAGCCAATCAGGCATTGAGCGGGCGGCGTTCGCGGCATGGTCGGAGAAATGCCCGTGGACCAGGTGACGCGCTGGGTAGTGCGAGGTCATGAAGGCCGTGCGGCTGGGCGAGCAGACCGTGGCGGCTACGTAGAATTGGCGGAACCAGGTGCCTTCCTTGGCCAGGCGATCCAGGTTAGGGGTCTTCACGTAAGGATGGCCGGCGAACTTGGCGTCACCCCAGCCTTGGTCGTCAGTCAGGATGAAGATGACGTTGGGCTTCCGCGAGGAATCGCCGCCAAACAGGGTGACAGCGGCGAGGAGGCTCAGGGTGAGGAGCAATTTCATTTTATGATTAGAAGTTGAAAGCAGAAGCGTTAGTTATCGGACGACCGATCGGTGGAGTTTCGACATTTACAATATTTAAGCGGGTAATTGAAAGCGGCTCACTGTGGTCGCCCGTCTTTCGTCTGTCCGTTTCCGTGGACAAGTAGGTTGCTTTGTCTGGCGAAGCGTCGTCCGAGAAGGGCGCAGCCAGCTCCGGTGAAATGGTATTGGTTTTGCATGATACCATCGACTTCTTTGTCGTTAAGGTCATCCGTGTCGATCCACGCGGCACGAGGGTCGCTTGCGGCGACATCCATGTGAGCTTGTCGCACTTTATGCCACGACTCATTGTTACCTTCTCCCCAGTCGTTGAGCCGTCCGATGACCACGTTCATATTGGGCTGTTTCAGGTCGCGACGCAGATTGAAGAGTAATTGCTTCAATGCATCGGCATAAGGCGCGTCGAGCTTGTCCCTTCCGTCCTGCTCGCCTTGCATCCAGCAAAATGTCACTGACGTCGGGGTTCCGCGCTCCTCGACCAGCTTATGATATTCGGCAAGGATGGGCTCATAATGGAGAGTTCCCTGGGTGGTGTCTTTGGTTCGTGTAGTTTGCACGTTTACCCCGTGACGTGAGGCTATTTCGTTCCATTCGGCTACCCAGAGCCGGATGGGCGAGCCGCCCTTGGCTATCTTGAAATAGAGAACGTCGTCCGGTGCGAATCGTTCCTTGGCCTCGGTTTCGAATCCGGTCTTTGGATCCACCCCGTTCATGGTTTGACCGGAGAGAATGATGACATGAAAAGGTTTGGCTTTGGGGGTTGGGGTGTCGGCGGCGAAAATTGTACATTTGTATGCGGGGTTCGATGTCGGCATCAGGGCGCCCACTTCTTTCCGCCATCCGATGAGTTTCGCATGCAGGGATGTCGCCAGTTCGGGATACTGGGCGGCGAGGTTGCTCTTTTCGCCAATGTCTTGAGGGATATTGTAAAGTTCCAGAGCACCATCCTCGTACCACTCGATGAGTTTCCAGTCGCCTTCGCGAATAGCGCCATAGGGTGAACCGCCTTGATTAGAGTAATGCGGGTAGTGCCAAAACAACGGTTTGCCTCGATCGAGGGGTTCGCCCTTGAGCAAGGGTGCAAGACTGATGCCGTCCAGGTGTTGCTGCGGTTGCAGTGGTAGGCCGGCCAGCGCCAGCAGCGTGGGGTAGAAGTCAGTGCTGATCACGGGCGTGGCGCAGGTACTTCCGGGTGTCGTGACGCCGGGTGCCCGAATAATCCAAGGTTCGCGGATGCCTCCTTCGTATGGCCAACCCTTGCCGCCGCGCAGCGGCAAATTGGAAGTGGGGCTGCCTTCGCTCGTGGAGAGGCCGCCGTTATCTGACATGAAGACGATGATGGTGTTTTCATTCAGGCCGTTGCTTTCTAGTGCGGCGAGTACGCGTCCGATGCCGGTGTCGAGTTGTTCGAGCATGGCAGCATAGATGGGATTATTTTGGACCAAGTTCACCTTGCGTTCACCCTCTTGACCTGAGGCGTCTGCTGGCGCGACGGCCTTCTTTTTCTGGTATTTCGCGACGAGATCATCCCTCGCGCCGATCTTGTTATGTACCGCTAAGAACGGCAGATAGAGAAAGAAGGGGTCATTCTTATGGCTAGCGATGAAGCTGATCGCTTCGTTCGCGATGCGGTCGGTGGTCTTGGGGTCATCCTTCGCATCCGGCGGCGGGACTGTGGACGGCGGATACCAGAATTGGTTGCCATCGCTGGAAGTCAGGCCGGGTCCGAATCCTTGGGCGTTAGGCGAAAAGTTCCCGCCACCAAGATGCCATTTGCCGGCGAAAAACGTGGCATAGCCGGCTTCGCGGAAGGCCTCCGCGACGGTCACTTCTTCGAGCGGCAGGTGATTGGCGTTGGGGGCGGAAATCAGTTTGTGAGGACCCTTGTTTCCGGGAATCCAATCCGTGATGCCGCATCTGGGAGGATACTTTCCCGTCATGATGCTGCTACGCGTGGGTGAGCAGACGCAGCAAGCGGCGTAACCATAGGTAAAGCGCATGCCTTGTTTCGCAAGACGGTCGATGTGTGGGGTCTCGTAAAACGTACTTGGATTGTAGGCTCCGATGTCCATGTAGCCGAGGTCATCTGCCAGAAAGAAGATGACGTTGGGCTTCCGCGAGG
>RFRI01000217.1 GCA_009924535.1 Verrucomicrobiota bacterium | reverse complement strand
CTGGCCGAACAGGTCGCCGCAGCTGTAGCCGGTCAGGCAGAGTTCAGGGAGGACGACGATTTCCACCCCTTCTTGGGCGGCCTTTTCCAGGGCCTGGATGATCAGGGTGGCGTTGGCCGCAGGGTCCCCTAGGCGGAGGGCCGGCGAGGCGGCCGCCACGGTCACAAAACCGTTCTGGTGGATGCGGTTGGACATCAAAGGACTGTTAACGGTCATGTTCACCGTTGACCGATGGGGAGGCAACCCGAAAGGTCTGCCCAACCCTGTCAAAGGGGGTCCTATGTCCGCCCAGCCGCTCAAAGAAGTCCGTATCTTTTCGCCTGCCACCGTGGCCAACGTGGCCTGCGGTTTCGACGTGCTTGGCTTCTGCATCGACGCTCCCGGTGACGAGATCGTGGCCCGCTTCTCCGCCACCCCGGGCCTGCGCATCACCAAGATCACCGGTGACGACGGCCGTCTGCCCCTCGACTCGAAGAAGAACACCGCCGGCGTCTCCGCCCACGCGCTCCTCCGCCACCTCGGCAAGAGCGACCTCGGCATCGAGATGGAAATCCACAAGAAGATGCCTTTCGGCAGCGGCCTCGGCTCCAGCGCCGCGAGCGCGGTCGGCGGCGCCTTCGTCGTCAATCGTCTCCTCGGCGACCCGCTCACGCGCCGTCAGCTCCTGCCTTTCGTGGTCGCCGGCGAAGCCGCGGCCGATGGCGCCTGGCATGCCGACAACGTCGGCCCGTGTCTGCTCGGCGGCATCACCTTGATCCGTTCCAATGCCGAGCTCGATGTCATGGACGTGCCGATCCCCGAGCGCCTCTGGGCCGCGGTCGTGCATCCTGATATCGTCGTGCTGACCAAGGTCGCCCGCGAGATCATGCCGCGCCAGATCCAGCTCGAGACCTCCACGCAGCAGAGCGGTAATCTCGGAGGGCTGCTGTGCGGCTTCTTCAAGAGCGACTACGCCCTCATCGGCCGTTCGCTCCATGACCTTATCGCCGAGCCGCATCGCCACCGCCTCATCCCCGAGTTCTACCGCGCCAAGGCCGCCGCCATGGCCGCCGGCGCCCTGGGCTTCTCGATCTCCGGCGCCGGACCCAGCGTGTTCGCGCTCTGCGACGGCGAAGAGACCGCCCGCAAGGTCGCCGCCGCCGTCGCCGCCGTGTTCTCGACGGTGCCGATCAAGGCCACGCCTTACGTCTCGCGCATCAATCCCAAGGGTGTCCATGTCCTCTCCGAATCCTAAGTTGGAATTCGTCTCCACCGCCGACGCCTCCTGTCGCGGTTCCCTGCGTGACGTGCTGCTTTCGGCCATGCCCGCCAAGGGCGGCCTTTGGGTGCCGACGCACATCCCGCAGATCGCGCCCGACTTCGTGGAGCGTCATCGCGACGCCTCTTACGCCGATCTGGCCGAGGCCGTGATCGCCCCTTATTTCGGCGACGTCCTCGGGCCGGCGGTCCTCCGTCAGCTCTGCCAGGAAGCGTACGACTTCCCGGTGCCGCTCATCCGTCCGGAAAAGCTCAAGGGCACGCCCGCCGAACGCATCGCCGTCCTCGAGCTCTTCCAGGGACCCTCCGCGGCCTTCAAGGATTTCGCCGTCCGCACGCTCGTGCGCGTCACCGCGCGCGTCCTCGGCGACGAGTTCCCGCAGCTGACCGTCCTCGCCGCCACCTCGGGTGACACCGGCGCCGCGGTGACCGAAGCCTGCTCTGGCGTCCCCGGCGTCCGCGCCGTGGTGCTCTATCCGCGTATCGGCGTCAGCGGCGTGCAGGAATCGCAGATCGCCCGCGCCCGTCCCGGCGTGGTCGCGTTGTCCGTCGACGGCACGTTCGATGATTGCCAGGCGATGGTGAAGCGCGCGCTGGCCGACGAGTCCCTGCGCCGCCACCGTCCGCTGCTCACGGCCAATTCCATCAACCCGGTGCGCCTGATCGCGCAGGTGCCGTTCGCCTTCCACGCCAAGCGTCTGCTCGCGCCCGGCCGTCGCATGGGCATCGTGGTCCCTTCGGGCAACCTCGGCAACGTCGGCGCGGTCCAGCTCGCCCGCCGCATGGGATTGGACGTCGCCGCGCTCGTCGCCGCGACCAACACCAATTCGCCGCTCCCCGACCTTTTCGCCACCGGCGAATATCGCCCGCGGCGTGCCACGCCCACGGCCTCCAACGCCATGGACATCGGTGACCCCAACAACCTCAGCCGCCTGCTTGCCTGGCGCGAGGGCGGTCCCGCCGTCAGCGCCGTCACCGTGGACGACAAGGCCACGCTCGACGCCATGCGCCGTGTCCGCGACGCGAGCGGTTATATCCTTTGCCCGCACACCGCGGTCGGCTGGAAGGCCGCCGAGGACCTGCTGGCCCGCGATGGCGCCAAGCTCGACGACGTCATCGTCTTCGGCACCGCCCACCCCGCCAAGTTCCCGGACGTGCTCCGGGAGGCTTTCGGCGACGCCCACGCTTCCCGTTTCCCCGGCGAATTGCCGGCCCCGGCGCCGATCAGGATCGGCAACGACTTCGAGTCCGTCCGCAAGATCCTCGAGTCCGAAGCCGGTTTCGGCCGCTGAGGCTTACTTCGACGAGCTGTCCGGATTCGGCTTCGATGCGGCTTTCTTGGCCGGGGCGGCCTTCTCCGCCGGCGCCTGTTCGATCACGATGATGCAGCCCGAGAGGGCGAGGCAGGCGAGGGCGAGCGTGGCGAGGAGGACGGTCTTCATGCGGACAAGCATGGGATGGGCGGCGGGCTTGGCAAATCCGCATAATAAAAAGGCCGCCCGGAGGCGGCCTGCGAGGTCGTTCGGTCGACCGCTTATTCCGTGTCGGACACCGCGAACGTGACGTTCGAGATGTTCGCCTTGGCGAGGCAGTCGAGGACGTTGATCACGCGCTCGTAGCGGGCGTTCTCTTCGGCCTGGACCGTGATGAGCAGCTTGGTCTTGGACTGCTCGGCGGCCTGGCCCATCTGCTTCATCTGGTTGTAGAGGTTCTCGAGGAGCTTGTCGTCCGGAGCGCCGACCGGGTCTTCGTTCAGGGTGATTTCGCCGGTCTCGCTCACGCCGATCGTGACTTCGTCGGGCAGCTCGGTCTCCTTGGCGGTCTCGGCGTTGCCGGGGAGGGTGGTCTTCAGCTCATGTTCGACCTTCACCGCACCGGCCATGACCATGAAGAAGAGCATGATCACGAAGACGACGTCGATCATCGGGGCGATCTGGAAACCCGGATTGGCGTCGGGCTGCGCTGCAGGTTGCTTCATGGATTATTCCTCGTGGTTGAGGCCGGAGAAGGCGATGTTGTCGATGCCGGCTTCGGCGCCCCATTCGAGGGCCTTGGAGATGTACTTCGCGTGGCACTCCTTGTCGGCGCGGATCAGCAGGCGGTACTTCTCGTTGGTGCCCTTGCGGTCGGCGAGTTCCTTGGCGATCCCGTCCTTGTCGTTCGCGTCGAGCTCACGGTCGTCGAGCTTGTACCTGGCCTGGCCCGTGGTCTTGTCCCAGGAGATGTTGATGAGGCCGGCGGCGGCCTTGTCGTCGCGCTTCACGCCGTTGGCGGCGACGGGCAGGGAGATGTTCTT
>RFRI01000216.1 GCA_009924535.1 Verrucomicrobiota bacterium | reverse complement strand
GGTCATGCTCGACGACGCCATCGGCTCGCAGCGCGGCCACCTCACCCTCTCGAAGATCGATTACGAGAAGGTCTGCGTGCCGCTCTTCTGGGAAGCCCCGGCCGCCGCCGTGCGCCGCATCGTCCTGGACCCCGGCCACGGCGGCAAGGACACCGGCAAGGTCAACGGCCCTTATAAATATAACGAGAAGGCCGCCACGCTCGACACCGCCGCCCGCCTCAAGCTCGCGCTCGAGAAGCAGGGCTTCGAGGTGGTCTTCACCCGCACGACCGACGTGTTCGTCGACCTCGACAACCGGCCGGCCGTCGCCGCATCCGTGAAGGCGGATCTCTTCATCAGCCTCCATTATAACGCCGGACCCGCCGGCGACACCAACAGCGGAGGCATCGAAACCTACTGCCTGACGCCTGCCGGACAGAAATCGACCAACGCCGGCAAAGCCAAGTCGACCACCTCCCTCGAACCCGGCAACCGCTTCGACACCGCCAACATGACGCTCGCCTGGGGCATCCAGCGTCGGCTCCTGGCCGGTACCGCCGCCGAAGACCGCGGCGTGCGCCGGGCCCGTTTCGCCGTCCTGCGGACCTTGAGCTGCCCGGGCGTGCTCATCGAAGGCGGCTTCATGTCCAGCCGCAAGGAAGGCGCCCAGATCGCCGACCCCGCCTACCGGCAGAAAATCGCGGAAGCCGTGGCCGCCGGCATCGTGGACTACGTGCTCCGGGGCCGTCCGGTCGCCAAAGCCACCAAATAAGCCCCTCGGAGGGGCGGGTATCCGGGCCCTTGAGGCCCAAATTCCTCTTGCCAAACGGTCGGACGGACGGTTCGTTTGACCTTCCTTTCGGCCCGCCGGCATCTGTCAGCGGACCCTCCGAGGGGAAACCAAAAAACCAACCAAACCCTGGAAACGTCCTCCGCGACGGCCAGGACAAACAGTCAAAACAACATGAGCCTAATGGAAAAACTGCTCGCCGAATCCAATTTCGGCGCGCTCAAAGCACACTCTGTCATCTCCGCCACGGTGACCGAAATCCGCGACGACAAGTTCGTCGTGGTCGACATCAACGGCAAGTCCGAGGGTTTCATCCCCCAGGGCGAATTCCCCGATATGGCCGAAGTCCAGGTCGGCATGCAGCTCGAGGTCTACCTCGAGAAGCTTGAGAACAAGGACGGCACCCCGACCGTCTCCTACGATCGCGCCCTCCAGATCCGGAAGTGGGAAAGCATCGAAGCCAATTGCCAGGAAGGCTCCATCGTCCAGGGCCGCGTCAAGTCCATCGTCAAGGGAGGCCTCATCGTCTCCGTCGGCGTCGACGCGTTCATGCCTTCCTCCCAGATCGACGTCAATCCCCCCAAGAACCTCGAACAGTTCGTGGGCCAGACCTTCGACTTCAAGATCATCAAGATCAACAAGGAGAAGAAGAACCTCGTCGTCTCCCGTCGCGAACTCATCGAAGAACAGCGCGGCGAAAGCCGTCGCAAGCTCCTCGAGGAGGTCAAGCCCGGCGTCGTCCGTCGCGGCGTCGTCAAGAACATCACCGACTACGGCGCGTTCGTGGACCTCGACGGTCTCGACGGCCTGCTGCACGTGACCGACATGTCCTGGGGCCGCATCGGCCACCCGAGCGAAGTCGTCAAGGTCGGCGAAGAAATCACCGTCATGGTCGTCGAAGTCGACCGCGAACGCGAACGCGTCTCCCTCGGCCTCAAGCAGACCCAGCCCAATCCTTGGGAAGGCATCGAGAAGCGCTACCCCGTCGGCCAGAAGGTCCACGGCAAGGTCGTCAACCTCGTCGCCTACGGCGCGTTCATCGAGATCGAGGGCGGCGTCGAAGGCCTCGTCCACGTCTCCGAGCTCTCCTGGACCAAGCGCGTCCAGAAGCCGTCCGATATCCTCAAGGTCGGCCAGGAAGTCGACGCGGTCATCCTCAACTTCAACAAGGAAGAACAGAAGATCTCCCTCGGCATCCGCCAGCTCGAGACCAATCCGTGGGAAAAGGTCCGCCACAACTACCCGGTGGGCGCCCGCGTCCGCGGCAAGGTGCGCAACCTCACCAACTACGGCGCGTTCGTCGAACTGGAAGATGGTATCGACGGCATGGTGCACGTGTCCGACATGAGCTGGACCCGCCGCATCAACAATCCGGCCGAAGTCATGAAGAAGGGCGACGACGTGGAAGCCATCGTGCTCGACGTCGATGTCGACCAGCAGCGCATCTCCCTGGGCGTCAAGCAGACCCAGACCGATCCGTGGAGCGAAATCGACCGCAAGTACCGCATCGGCGACCTCGTCAACGGCAAGGTCTCCAAGATCGCGAACTTCGGCGCCTTCATCGAACTCTCCGACGAAATCGACGGCCTCGTGCACGTCTCCCAGCTCGCCGAACAGCGCGTTGAGAACGTCAAGGACGTCGTCAAGGTCGGCCAGGATGTCACCGCTCGCGTCATCAAGATCGACAAGGAAGACCGTCGCATTGGTCTCTCGATCAAGGCTGCGAACTACGACGCCGAACGCCTCCAGGCGGAAATCAGCAGCTACGACCGCATCAAGGGCCCGTCCACCGGTGGCGCCCCGGCACCGTCGGCTGGTGGTTCGTCCTCCTCGTCGTCGGGCAGCGGAGACTTCAACAGTCTCGGCGACCTCCTCGACAAGGCTGGCAACTAAGCCTTCCTTCACAGGAACCAAACAGACCCCGGGCAACCGGGGTCTTTTTTTGTGCCCATCCGCGACCAGAGGTCGTAATGTCCCGGCATGGTCCCGTTCCGAGGATACGGCCGGCTGACGCGCAGCACGACGCTGGCGCTGCTGACGACCGCGGCCATCCTGGTCGCGGAGTGGACGGACCTGCTGCCGGACAACGTGATGCTGGCGATCCGGACCGGCTGCCAGGTCTTCGTGCTGCTGCGCGTGATGCGCGCACGCATCTCGCCGGCCTACCTCCTGCTCTGGGGGCCGCTGGCGTGGTTCCTGCCGATCGGCACCGCCCTGCTCTTCTTCGTCTTCGGCGGGCGCAAGCACTCGGCCTTGGCCGAAGCGAAGAAGGAAGTGAACCGCGTGGCCTGGCGGCTGAGCGACGAGCCAGACTTCGGCGGCAACCTCATCCGGCTGCTCGGCGATCGCCACGGACGCGACACCCTCGAGGAACTGCGTCGCCGGATCAAAGGGGCGAAGCGACGCATCAGCCTCTCGACCTACATCCTCAGCAACGACGCCGTCGGTCGCGAGATCGTGAGCCTGCTGACGGCGCGCGCCAAGGCGGGCGTCGAGGTCCGGCTGCTCGTCGACGCCATCGGGAGTTTCGGCATCCCGCTGCGCCTGTGCCGCCCCCTCCGCCTCGCCGGCGGCAAGGTGGCCCGCTTCAACCCCGCCCTGCCGATGCGGGGCAAGGGTTCGGCCAACTGGCGCAACCACCGCAAGATCGCCGTCTTCGACGGCACGTTCGCCATCATCGGCGGCCAGAACCTCGGCCTCCGCTACATGGGCGACAAGCCCTCGCCCCGCCGCTTCCGCGACTGCTCGTTCCTGATCGAGGGTCCGACGGCCGCGGCGATCGAGCGCGTCTTCGTCGCCG
>RFRI01000215.1 GCA_009924535.1 Verrucomicrobiota bacterium | reverse complement strand
GCTCCGGCCGGGTCGCCGTCAACGGCACGGTGGGCAACGTCAGCATCAGCTCCGGCGCGACCCTCGGCGGCTCCGGCACGGTCGGTAACGTCACGGCCTCCGCCGGCTCGAAGGTAGGCCCTGGCAATTCTCCCGGCACGCTCGGGGGCACGACGATGCGCCTCGACGGTGGCTCGAACTTCGAATGGGAAGTCCAGGATGCCACGGAGGCGACCGTCAACCCTGGCTATGACAAGCTCGCGCTGAGCGGCAACCTCAACCTCACCTTCGCCAGCAAGACCAACAAGATCAACCTGAACGTCGTCTCACGGCTCGGCAGCGGCGACGGCACGACCCTCGGCAATCCGCTTAATTTCGACCCGCCGACCGGAGGCGCCTCCTCGATCCGGGTCTTCAACTTCGCGACCGTCGGCGGCACCCTGCTCCTGAATAGCGGTGAGAACATCAGCGACGTCTTCACCATCAACGTCGACCAGTTCACTTACTCCGACGGCAGCGCCTCCAACGCCGGCCTATGGTCGATCAACTGGGATGCGGGCAACCACCTCGTGACCCTCACCGCGGTGCCCGAGCCGTCGACCTATGGGCTCGGCCTCGGCGCACTGGCGCTGGCGGCCGCGGCGATTCGCCGGCGCAAGCAGAAGGCGAAGGCCCAGGCCTGAGGCCGGCCAGTGGTCGCGGCCGCCTGGACCGGAGGGGCTGTCTGAGATTGCCCATGATGGGTGCCACACCTAGGTTGCGGGCGTGAGCACGCCCTCCCCTGAAGCCCTGAAGTCCGTCGCCCTGGCCACGGCCATCGCCGCTGGCGACCTGCTCGCCCAGGGCGCCCAGATGAAGGTCAACGCCTCCACGGACGACGACGTGAAGATGCAGGCTGACGTCGACTCGGAGCACCTGGTGCGTGATAGGCTCAAAGCCACCGGCATCCCGGTCATCGGCGAAGAACTCGGGGGGGACGCTTCCCTCTTCGACGGCGATAGCCTCTACTGGGTCGTCGATCCGCTTGACGGCACCTACAACTACCTGCGCCGCCAGCCCTCGACCTGCGTCTCGCTCGGCCTGATGCGCGGCAAGGAACCGGTGCTCGGCGTCATCCATGATTTCACCGCCAAGAAGACCATCCTCGGCGTCGTCGGCGAGGGCAGCTTCGTCAACGGCGTCCGCATCACGCCCGGCTGGGTCACCGACATCAAGGACGCCTGCATCATGACGGGCTTCCCCGCCGCGGCCGATAAATCCGGGCCGGCGATGCAGCTCTTCGTCCAGCAGGTCGGGCGATATAAGAAGATTCGCATGATCGGCTCGGCGGCGCTGGCGCTGGCCTACGTCGGCGAAGGCCTCGCCGATACGTATTATGAATCCGGCACGAACCTCTGGGACGTCGCCGCCGGCCTCGCGATCATCAAGGCCTCCGGCGGATATTTCCGCCTCGTCCCGACGGGTAAGCGCCCGCTGAACTATGACCTCTGGGCCTCGGCCCACGAGGCGTGGACCCGTTGAGCCGCGCCTTAGGCGTGGACAAGAGGACTGTGACGAGTAGGTTTCGGACGTGCTCCTCGCCCTGACCAATCCCCTAAAAGACGCCGTCGTGAATCACGCCGTCGAAAGCGCGGTGACCAAGTATTCCTCGCTGATCCTCGGCCAGACCTACGCCTCTCCGGGCTTCTGGGTCGCCCTCGCGATGGTGGTCGTCTACATCCCCCTGCTCGGCCGTCTCGCCGCCCAGCACTTCTTCGGCAAGGACGGCACCTCGATCGGCATCGGCCTCACGGGGATCCTTTCCGTCGCGCTGACCTTCGCCGCCATCTGCATGGCCGACACGAGCCTTTCCGGGTTCATCCCGAAGTCCGTCGAAGTCCTGGTCATCTCCCTCTGCACCGCCACGGTCGTCCTGCTGGTCACCAGCGCCTCCGCCCAGGTCCTGAGCATGGGCTTCGGCCCTTCCCTCGGCCTGCAGCTGATCTTCTGGAACATCGTGCTGCTCGCCCAGCTGGCCACGCGCTTCCTGATGGACTTCTGGAAGCACGTCTGACGCCTGCCCACCCCTGACGACAAGAAGGCCGGCTTCCTCGCGGAAGCCGGCCTTCTGTTTGGGGTCGATGACCAGGCTCAGCCCGTAGCCTGGAGACCGGCGGCGATGGCGTTCAACGAGAGGAGCATCTGCGGCAGCAGCGCCTCGGCTTCCTTGCGGTCGCCGTCGGCCACCTTCTTGCGCCAGTCCTTGAGCAGCGCGACCTGCTGTTCGTGGAGGAGGTCGATCGCGGATTCGCGCAGGGCGATGACCTTGCGCAGACGCGGACGGCCTTCGCTGAGCTTCGAGCCGGAAAGCTCGTCGAGCATCTTGCGGGTCAGGTTATGCTCGGCGAGGATACGGTTGAGGAAGAGGTCGCGGAGCTTCTTGTCGGTCACGAGCGCGCCGTAGAGCTTCATCATGCTGCGATTGGACGCCAGTACGCTGGTGGAGGCGTTCTTGAGCATGTACCGCAGGGGCGGCCAATCATCGTAGTTCTTACGGATGACCTCGAAGCCCTTGGGGTCCTCGTCCTTGAGGCGGGCAAGCGCGGAACCGACGCCATACCAGCCGGAGAGATAGAAACGGGCTTGGCTCCAGGCGAAGACCCACGGAATGGCGCGCAGATCCTCCAGCGAGGCGGCGCCGGTGCGACGGGACGGGCGCGAGCCGATGCGGCTGGCCTCGATGACGTCGATCGGGGTGGCCTGGCGGAAGAACTCGATGAAGCGCGGGGTCTGGATGAGCGACTGGTAGGCCTCGCGTGAGAACTCGGCGAGACGGTCCATGACCTTGGCCTGCGCGGTCTCGCTGCGGACGGCGACGTCGTGCAGGAAGGTGTTCTGGGTCACGCCGGCGGTCAGCAGCTCGAGGTTATTCACCGCGGTGATATGATTGGCGTACTTCTGCGTGATGCTCTCCCCCTGCTCGGTGACGCGCATCTCGCCCTGGATCGAGCCCTGCGGGAGAGCGTCGATGAAGCGGTGGGTCGGGCCGGCGCCGCGGGAGATGGTGCCGCCACGGCCATGGAAGAAGACGATGCGGACGCCGTGCTTTTCGCCGACCGCGGCGAGGTTCTGCTGGGCGCGGTAGAGATTCCAGAGCGAGGCGAGGATGCCGCCGTCCTTGTTGGAATCCGAATAGCCGATCATCACCTGCTGGGTGAGGCCATCGGTGATCCCCGCGTCGCGACGGGCCTGCAGCGTTCGCTTGGTCATCGGGTGCGACAGGAACGCATCCATGATGCCGGTACTACGCTCAAGGTCGCCAATGGTCTCGAAGAGGGGAACGACGGGCAAGAGACAGTAAGCGTCTTCGGAGCCACCAGCGGTGAGGCCAGCCTCGCGAGCCAGGAGATAGACGGAAAGAAGGTCGGACACCGAGCGGGTCATGCTGACGATCAGCGAGCCTAGTCCGGCTGAGCCATATTGGCTGATATGGGTGACCAGGGTGCGGTGGCAGGCGACCACGGCGTCGGCCTCCGTGCCGATGCTGGCCTGCTCACGCAGGAACGGGCGCGTCGACCGAAGTTCGGAATCCAGGAAGCCGAGGCGACGCG
>RFRI01000214.1 GCA_009924535.1 Verrucomicrobiota bacterium | reverse complement strand
CGCAGTTCGTCGAGGTTCTTGAGCTCCTTCATCGCGATGGCTTGGACGAGGATGTTGCCCGCGGCGGTGGCTTCGACCGGTCCGGCAATCACGGTGCGACCGGTGGCATCGGCCGTCGCCTGGTTCAGCAAGGCGTTGCGACAGCCGCCACCGACGATGTGCAGGCGCTTCAGTTTGCGACCGGTGAGCTTCTCCATGCCGTCCATCTCGACGCGATACAGGAGGGCGAGGGACTCGAGCACGCACCGGGCGATCTCGCCGTGCGTCTTCGGCACGGGCTGCTTGGTCTCGCGGCAAAACGCTTGGACCTTCGCGACCATGTCGCCGCGCTTGGCGAAGCGGACGTCGTCGGGTCGGATGAACGACCGCAGCGAAGGCGCCTTGAGGGCGAGCTTCACGATCTCGCCGTAATCGGAGACCTCGCCTTTCTCCATCCACTCGCGCCGGCATTCCTGGAGGACCCAGAGACCGACGAGGTTCTTGAGGAAGCGGGAGGTGCCGCCGAAGCCGACTTCATTCGTGTACTTGGCCTTCCGGACGGTCTCGTTGACGAGCGGATTGGGCAGTTCGAGGCCGAGGAGGGACCAGGTGCCGGAGGAAAGGTAAGCCCAATCGTCGCCCTTGGTGGCGGGAACGGCGGCGACGGCGGCCGCGGTGTCATGGGCGCAGGTCGTGACGACTTCGGCTTTCGCCAGGCCGGTTTCCTTGGCGAGGTACGGCAGCATCTTGCCGAGCTTGACGCCCGGAGCGACCGGCTTGGGGAAGATGTGTTTCGGGATGCCGAGCTTCTTCAGCACCGGCCAGGCCCAGTCGCGTTTGCGCGTGTCCCAGCACTGGCTGCCCGAGATCAGCGTCTCTTCGGCGCGTGCCTTACCGGTCAGGAGCCATGTTATGTAATCGCCGATGAGCAGGAACTTGTCGGCGAATTGCAGCATCTCCGGACGGTTTTCGGCATCATCAAAAAGCTGGTAGAGCGTGTTGATGGAGATCGAGGCGATACCGGTCCCTTCGAAGATCTCCTTCTGGGAGAAGCGGCGCATCGCCAGCTCATAGGACTTGAAGCTACGTTCGTCTCGGTAGGTGAAAGGCAGCGAGAGCAGCGGACCGTCGCCCTTGAGCAGGACGTAGTCGACGCCCCAGGAATCGCAGGCGACGGACTTGATCGGGCCGAGCTTGGCGCCCTTGGCGAGACCGATGCGGATCTCGCGGAAGATGCGGATGATATCCCAGCGGAGGGTGCCGTTGGCCGTGATGGCACCATTCGAGAAGCGATGCACCTCCTTCATGGTGAACTTGCCGGCCTTAAGCTGGCCGAGGATGACGCGCCCGGATTCGGCTCCGAGGTCGATGGCGAGGTAATTGGACATGATCAAATGGGGCAGGGAGGGGGATGACGGTCACATCCCGAGCATCTTCTGGCGGTAATGCTCATCCGGACGGCCAGCGATGCGTTCGCACTGGGCAGCGGACAGGAACACCGGACCACCGAGGGCGGCCGCCCCGACGAAAATCTCGGCGGCTTTTTCGGCCATCAGCAAGGAGCCGAGGACCGCCTTGGGCGAGGGTCCGACGGCGATGATGCCATGGTTCTGCAGCAGGATGACCTTGGGGTCGCGCCCGGTGCGTGTGACAAACGCGACGACTTCGCGGCGGATGGCTTGAGAGAGGCCGAGGCCTGGTTCAGCGTACGGGACGAAAACCGATTCGACGCCGCACATGACGATCTCATCCGGGCACGCGCGTTTTTCGGCGAACTCGCGGGCCCGCGGCGAACACAGGATCTGGTTCACGGCGATCGCGTGGACATGCCCGACGCAGCGGACACCGGGCAGGGTGAGCAGATAAGCGTGGAAGAGGGCCTCGATCGAAGGTTTCTTGAAGGACGGATCGAGACGCGCGGCCAGCAGGGCTTGGTCGACTTCGACGTCGGTCGCCGAGGGGGCGTCGAGCAGGGGGAGCAGACGCGAGAAAGCGCAACGTGTTACGTCGGCTTCCTTAAGCGTGGCGAGGTTCGAGCCGGAGGCTTTGACCGCGAAGGATTCGTCATCAAGCCGGACCGAAGTATTGCCTTCGCCGAGGATCGCCATGCGCAGGCGTTCACCGCCCAACTGTTGGGACAGCTCTAGCAAAGACTGGATGGCCTCGGCGGACATTCCTCGGAAAACCAGGCGATCAGAGGGCGGTCAGGACGCGCTCAGGCAGCAGCTTGACCTTGGCTTTCTGGACCGAGGCGGCGTCCGCATCGGTGACCAGGAACAAGGAACTCACGTCACGGGTGACGGCACAAGGTCCGCCGCGGCCCAACTTGACCTTGTTCATGCAGATCAGGACCTCGTCGCTGCGTCGGATGACTTCGCGCTGCTGATGCGAGATGTCGCGCTGGGAATTCCAGAGACCGTTTTCGTCGATACCTTCGGCGCCGAGCAGGGCCACGTCGAAGTTCCAGCGGGCGACTTCCTCGAGGGTGCGGTCACCGGCGACCATCGCGTGACGCGTAAGGAAAAGACCGCCCGGGATGTACACTTCGACGCCCGGCAGGCATGAGATCAGCTGAGCGGTCGGCAGACAGGTCGTGACGATCTGCAGGTCAGGGACGCCGGCGGAGGCGATGGCTTCCGCGGCGAAGAAGATCGTCGAACCGGAGTCGAGGTAGACGGTCATGCCGGCCTTGACGCGCGAAGCGGCCAGGTTGCCGATCTTGCGCTTGGCTTCGGCATCCTCGATCTTGCGGTCATCGAGCGGCGGGAAGTTGCGGTTGAAATCCGAGAGCGCGCCGCCATGAGTACGCGTGATGCGACGCTGGTTCTCGAGTTCGGTCAGATCGCGGCGAGCCGTCGCCTCGGAGACGTTGAACTGTTTGCAGATCTCCAGGACAGGGACGTACCCGACCTTGGAGAGAAGTTTGGCGATCGCCTCGCGGCGTGCTTCAATGATGTGGCGGGCTACTTTCATAAAGTCGGTGCTAGGTGCTTTGGGGGAACCCCCTTTATGAGCGTATCCAATCGAGCAATCAATAACTCAATTCCATACGATTGCCGGCTGGTTCCATATTTCGCACAATATACATTATGTCTAATAGTGTAATGTACAATGATATCAGCCTTAAAACGTGATTAAATGCTTTTAACTTGGGTTAAATCACCTCTTTCTTATCTTTTAGGAAAAGACCCTATGAACGCCCCCATTCGCTCATATTGCCATTTTGGGCTGGCTTGGATCGCGATTTCAGCGGGTTTTGTCGGCTGCGGCACGACGACCAAGCCGGACTCCAAGCCCGCTGCGGTGGAGCCTAAGTTCACCGGGCTGGTCATCGAGCAAGGCCCAGGCTCATTGGGATCCGAGCCTCGTAAGGAATCGGTGACCTGCCTCATCCTTCACCATACCGCGGGCTCCCTGCCCTCCTCCTTGGACATCCTTCAGGGCAAGGACCCGAAGCATAAGGTCGGGATCCACTATCTGGTGACGGACGAACCCAAGCCTCGGGTCATCCGCATGGTGCCCGAAAACCTGGCCGCCTACCACGCCGGCAAGAGCGCGTGGGGCAAGCTTACCAATCTCAACCAGCACTCCATCGGGATCGAGATCATCAACTA
>RFRI01000213.1 GCA_009924535.1 Verrucomicrobiota bacterium | reverse complement strand
TCGGTGAACAGGCTGGTCGGCTTGCCTTCCTTCCACGAGGCGAACAGTCGTTCGTGCAAGCCCCGGTCGCCGCCGACCGAGTTGCCGATGATCGGCGACGTGCGGAGGACGGCGGCATGCTCGCGGCCGTAGCGCAGGACTTCGACTTCCGCCGCAGCCTTGGTCTCGCCGTAGAGATTGAGCGGCGCAGGCTGATCGGTGGGCTGATAGTTGCCGGCGACGCCGTCGAAGACGGTGTCGGTCGAAAGGTGCACGAGTTTCGCTCCAAGGTGGAAGCACAGTTGCGCGAGCTTCTTCGGGACCTCGGTGTTGAGGGTCTTGGCACGGACCGGGTCCGACAGACAGGTCTCGATTGTCGGCAAGGCGGCGCAGTGCACGACGGCCTGTGGAAACTCCTCGAGCACGAGGGCTTCGAGGGCGGCCTCGGAGCACAGATCGAACGGACGGGCCTGAGCCACGCCGGGAATCGTCGGTGCGCGGGAGCCGCCCAGCGCCAGGACTTCATGTCCGCGTCGCAGGGCGGCGAGGCAGACCTCGCGACCAAGGAATCCGGAGGCGCCGGTGACGACGAGTTTCATGGTGCACGCTTAAGCCTCGGCGGTGCCAGTGGCAAGCGGGGAGGGTGGCGCTCACGCTTGCCAAGCGTGCGAACAGTCGCATTGATTGGCTCATCCATGGCTTCCTATTCAGACTTAGCCAATCGGCCCGTGCTCACCCAGCCCGTCTATGAGGCTGGTCGCCCCATCGAAGTGGTCGCCCGTGAGTTCGGCCTCGATCCGGCGGACGTCATCAAGCTGGCTTCGAACGAGAATCCGCTGGGTCCTTCGCCCCTCGGTCTCGCCGCGGCCCGCAAGGCCCTCGATTCCTGCCATCTTTATCCTGACGGCGGTTGCACCTTCCTCCGCGAGAAGCTGGCCAAGAAATGGTCCCTTGAGCCGGCCAACTTCGTCATCGGCAACGGTTCGAACGAGGTGATGATCCTGCTCGCGCAGGCTTTCCTTCGTCCGGGCGACGAGGTGGTCTTCGGTTCCCAGGCTTTCATCGTCTACAAACTCGCCACGATGCTCTTCGGCGCGACCCCCGTCGAAGTCCCGATGCCCGGCTATCGCCATGACCTCAAGGCCATGCGCGCCGCGGTCACCCCGAAGACGCGCATCGTCTTCCTGGCGAGCCCGAATAATCCGACCGGCGGCACCGACGATCCGGCGGACATCCTCGCCTTCGCCGCCTCCTTGCCGGACGACGTGATCTTCTGCCTGGACGAAGCCTACACGGAATACCTCGAAGCTTCCGCCGATCTCCGCCCGCTGATGAAGTCCGGTCGCAAGGTCGTGCTTTCCCGCACCTTCTCCAAGGCTTACGGTCTCGCCGGACTTCGTGTCGGCTATCTCATGGGTTCGACCGAGGTCTGCGGTCTCCTCAATCGCGTCCGCCAGCCTTTCAATGTGAACCTGCCAGCCCTCGCCGCCGCCGAAGCCGCCCTCGACGACGAGGCGTTCGTGCGTCGGACGCGTGAAGTGAACGCCGCTGGCATCGCGCAGCTGTCCGCGGGCCTCAAGAAGCTCGGCTTCGCTTACATCGACGGCAAGGCGAACTTCCTCGCCGCGCAGATCCCGAAGGCGGAGGAGGCTTTTACGTCGCTCCAGAAGGCCGGCGTGATCGTGCGGCCGCTCCGCGGCTACGGCATGACCGGGTGGCTCCGCCTCACCGTCGGCACCGAAGCACAGAATGCCCGCCTGCTGGCCGAACTCGCCAAGCTCTGATCATGGATTTCGACGAAGCTGTCCGCATCATCCGTCAGAAGGATCCTCGTTACCAGCCGCAGGCTTACGACGTGGTCCGTCTCGGTCTCGACCTCGCCCAGAAGCTCACGCACGGCGAGCCGAAGAAAGGGAAGAGCACGACGAACCGGCACGTCAGCGGGCCCCAGCTCCTCGAAGGCTTCCGGCAGCACGTGCTCGAGACTTACGGCCCGATGTCCTATCCTTTGCTGCATAACTGGGGACTCCGGAAGTCGGCCGACGTCGGCAACATCGTCTTCAACATCATCGATACGGGCCTCTTCGGACGTTCGCCCGAAGATAACCTCGAGGACTTCAAGGACGTCTACGACTTCAAGGACGTGTTCCAGAAGCCTTACGAGCCGAAGTCGAACTGATCAGGCGTTCACGAAACTGATCGAACGGACTTCCTGGCAGCCGCGCAGGAGACGGATCTTGGCCAGCATCGCCCGTTCGTGGAAGCGGACCTCCGATTTGACCACGGAGTTTTCGCATTGGACGACGAGTTTGCCGCCTTCGAGCACACGGAGCGGAGCGGAGCGTTTGGCCAGCTTGAGCGGAAGCAGCTCCAGCCAGTGCGCCACGATGGCGGTCTCCGGCACGGGTTTATCCAGGCGGAGTTTCTTGAAAGCATCCTGTACCGCATCGTCGATCGTCTTCATCGCGCGGTCGGTGGAGCGGCCACGGTCTTCGGGCATGCCGCGGAGGTTCGCGAGCAGGTTCTGGACGGTGCGCGAGAACTTCCCCTTGAGTTTTCCTTCGGTCAGCAGGGCTCGTATCGCGTAAGGGGCTTCGGAGAGCTTCTCGTTGCGGAGGCAGCGGTCGGGCGCATGCGCCCCGCCGACGACCACCCCGGTGGCGCCGGCGTCACGGGCGCCTTCGCCATCCTCCGTCGGGCTGTCGCCGAAGTGGACCAAACCCGATACCGATCCGCCGAGCGCCCGGGCGGCCTGCGCGAAGGCCTTGGCCTCGGGCTTCGAATGGCCGGTTTCTTCCGACAGGAAGATCCCGTCGAGGTGCTTCGTCAGCCCATGGCCGTCGAGGACCTTGCGCATACGGGCGTCGGCGTTGGAAAGAACCCCGACCTTCACGCCCAGGAAACGGATGGCGGAGATCGCTTGGACCGAGCCAGGAGCGAGACGCCAAGACTCCGGACGTTCGAAGGCTTGCCAGCATTCGCGGAAGACAAGGTCGATCTTGGAGGCCGGGAGGGCCGGCCCGAAACAACGTTGCACGACTTCTTTCCAGAACACTTCCGGCTTGGCGTTCTTCGGCCCGCCTTTGCACGCCAAGGCGAACGAGGCGTCGAGGACCGCGGCTTCGACGTCGACCCCATGACGTTTCGCGCAAGCCGCATACACGGCACCGACCGACGGGTGCGGGAAGAGCAGGGTGCCTGCTAGGTCGAAGGTGACGGCTTGAACGCGGGCCATTAAAGGAAAAGGAGAGGTGCTGACGCCAAAGGTCAACAGGTCCCATCATGTCCCTGCTTGTCCAGGCGCGAGAACGGGTAATAAACAAGTTATGCACCGCCTGAATCCGGCCAGGTCGTACCCCGTTGGGCTAGAGGGTGCTATTTTCTCGCCGCGATTCGGGCTTTGATCTCGGCGAGCAGCTTCTCGGTCTCAGGCATCTTCACCCCGGCCGCGAGACCGCGACGGAGCGGCTCACCCCAGATGCCTTCGACTTCGACGTCTCGTCCTTCGATGAAATCGATGAGACTGGAGGGACGATACGGGCCCATGCCGACGGTGACCACGAACTGACGCTTGATGTGGGTGTCTTCGAAGCCGTGGCCGCGGGCGTTGGCCGCGGACTG
>RFRI01000212.1 GCA_009924535.1 Verrucomicrobiota bacterium | reverse complement strand
CCAAGGCGCCCGGATGGGCGGCGACGTCGAAGCGCACGCTCATGCGCCGGCGGGCGGGTCCTCGCCGCCGTGCGAGACGATGGCCTCGCGGCGCAGGCGGTCATGCCGATATGACATGATGACATAGAGGCCGACGCCGACGCAGATGCAGGAGTCGGCCACGTTGAAGGCCGGGAAACGATAATACGGCAGATGCACGTCGATGAAGTCGATGACGTGGTCGCCGAACAGGCGGTCGCGGACATTGCCCAAGGTGCCGCCGACGAACAGCCCGAAGGCCAGCTGGCCGCCCTGCAGCTCGCGCAGGAGCTGCTTCCGCCAGCGCCAGACAAGCGCGAGGACCGCCAGCGCGAGGAGGATCAGGAACGGCCGGACGTCATGCTCGGCGCCCAGGCCCCAGGCGGCGCCTTTGTTGCCGACATGCACGATCCAGAGGCGATCCAACAGCACGATCGGCGCACGGTCGGGCTCGTTGGAGAAGTAGGCGCCGAACGGGATATGCCGCACCACGAGCAGCTTCGTCCCGATGTCCGCGACGATCGCGAGGACGCAGACCGTCCAGAAGGACAGGTAGGGACGGACGCGGGACAGCATGAGCCTCGGCGAGGTCAGGTGTCGCTCGGCTCGTCTTCGCCGCCGCCGCCGCCGGTACCGAAGCCGACTTCGTCGCCGATCTCGCCGAGCGGGTTGCCGCCGCGGCGACGATGGGCGCGACGGTTGCGCTCGAGTTCTTTCTGGCCCTCGAGGGAATAGCGGGTGAAGGGCACGGCGATCAGGCGCGCGGCCGGGATCGGCTTGCTGGTGATCTCGCAGGTGCCGTACGAACCCTTCTTCATGCGTTCGATCGCATCGGCGATCTCCTTGAGGGCTTCCTGTTCGTTCGAGATGAGCGAAAGCGCGAAGTCACGGTCCGCGGTGTCGGTGCCGGCGTCGGCGAGGTGCTGCGAGTAGCCGGAAAGGTCGCCGGCGTCGTCCTTGCCCGACTTCTTGAGGGCTTCCTCGGAGTGAAACGCGAGGCCCTTGTGGAGCGCGTCGCGCATGTCGACCAGGAGGCGGTAGTAGCGACGGAACTTCTCGGGGACCTGCTTGGATTCGTCGACGAAGCCTTCGCCCTTGCGGAAAGGATTGGAGCCGCCGAGGAGGTCCGAGATGGAAGCGGTGGCGATGTTGTTCGAACGGTTGCCCTGCGAGCGCGCGGCGGCCGCGGCTTTCTCGCGCGCCTTGCGTTCCTCGTCGGGCACCCAGACGTTGAGCTTGAGCTTGGACTTGCTGCGCTTCTCAAGGTAGGACTTGAGCTCGTTGATCGTGTAGAACTGGAGCTTCTGGCGGGGCGCCACCACGAGCGCGTCGCCTTGGTGATGCTCGTCGCGGTGCTTGTTGAGCAGGCCCTTCTGGACGGCATGATCCACCTTGGGCGCCTTCGCGCCTTTGGCGGCCTTGGCGGCCGGAGCGGGAGCGGCGCCCTTCGCGTTCTTCGCGGGAGCGGCCGGGGCGGCCTTGACGGTCTTGCCCTTGGCGGCCGGAGCCGCGACGACCTTGGCGCCCTTGACCGGAGCGGCGGGCTTGGCTTTGACGGGAGCGGCCTTGGCGACCGGCTTCGGCGCAGGCTTGGCCGCCGGCTTCGCCTTGGCCTTGGCGGCGGGAGCGGGCTTCTTGGCGGACTTCTTGGGATCGTTTTTCTTGGACATCGTAAAGGTGGGTTAGAGTTGCGGGTACTTGGAGAGGAGCGCTTCGCGGCAGCGTGGGGATACCATACCAAATCTGCCGGCTTCCACAAGAGCGGGGACCCATCGCCAGGAACGGGGGCAACGGACGCCTTCGGCCTTGTCGACGGCGAACGCCAGGGCGGCGCCGGCCTGCGGCTTGAGTTGGACGGAGGAGACGATCCATAGCTCGGTCAGGAGGGCTTGGTGGGCGGCCAGGAGGGCGAAATCGGCGTCCGCCGGGTCGCCGGTGACGATGACCGAGGCTTCGAGCGACTGACCGATCTTCTTGTCCTGACGGAGACGCTCCAGGGGGACGTTGACCTGGGCGGCCAGCGCCTGGATGCGGGCGACGGCGGCGTGGGCGGCCTGGCCGGCGGCATCTTCCCAGCGGGCGTCGATCGCGGGCCAATCCTGCAGGTGCACGTTGGCGGCGTCGGTATATTCGGACTTGGCGTTGAGGTGCGACCAGGCTTCGTCCGCGGTGAACGGCACGAACGGCGCGATGAGCTTGAGGTAGGCGCGCAGGACGATGTCGATCGCGGTCTGCGTGGAGCGGCGCAACGGGTCGTCGGGCGCGGTGGTGTAGAGGCGGTCCTTCACCACGTTATGGTAGGTGGCCGAAAGCGTGCCGGTCGTGAAGCCGGCAAGGGCCGCGGCGGCGCGATGGAACTCGTTGCGTTCGCACGCGTCGGTGACTTCGCGGACGAGCTGGGCGGTCTCGACGAGCACCCAGCGGTCGATGGCGGTCAGCTTCTCCACCGGCACGGCGTGCTTCGCGGCGTCGAAGTCGAACAGGTTGCCGAGCTGGTAGCGAAGCGAATTACGCATGCTGCGGTACTGGTTGGAGATCGTCTCGAAGATCGCGTCGGAGAGCGGGATATCGCTCTGGTAGTTCTCGGAAGCGACCCAGAGGCGCACGATGTCGGCGCCGTACTTCTTGACGTAGTCGTCGGCGGTCTGCGGCTTGCCGTCGGACTTGGAGATCTTCTGGCGCTTCTCGTTCACGACGAAGCCGTGCGTGAGGACGGCTCGATAGGGAGCGGAGCCTTTGACGGCGATGGCGGTCCAGAGCGAGGACTGGAACCAGCCGCGGTGCTGGTCGGAGCCCTCGAGGTAGAGGTCGGCCGGCCAGTGCAGGTCCTTGTGCTTGGCGCAGACGGCGAGATGGCTGGAGCCCGAGTCGATCCAGACGTCGAGCGTGTCGGTGCCCTTACGCAGGTCCTTGGGCCAGGCGGCGGGGACGGGCGCGCCGGCGAGGACTTCCTCGACGGAGGCGGCCCACCACCAATCGCCGCCACGCGTGGCGACCTGCTCGGCGACGTGACGGACGACGGCGCCATCGAGATAGGATTCGCCCTTGGACGGAGAATAGAAAGCCGGGATCGGCACGCCCCAGGCGCGCTGGCGCGAGATGCACCAATCCGGACGGCCTTCGAGGGCGGCGCGGATGCGGTTCTCGCCGGAGGCCGGGATCCACTGCACGTCGCCGACGGCGGCAAGGGCCTGCTTGCGCAGGTCGCCACGATCGAGACCGACGAACCACTGGTCGAGCGCACGGAAGACGACAGGCGTCTTGGAGCGCCAGCAATGCGGATAGGAGTGCTCGAAGCTCTGCGCCTTGAGCAAGGCGCCCTTGGACTTGAGCAGCTCGAGCACCGCGAGGTTCGCGGGATTCTTGCCGTCGGTCTCGAGGACGGTGATGCCGACGAGCGAAGCGGGGACCTTGCCGTCGTCGGCGTAGGTACCGTCGTCGCGCACGGGGCAATAAGGCTCCATGCCGTACTTGTTGCCGGTCTGGTAATCTTCGAGGCCGTGGCCCGGGGCGGTGTGCACGCAGCCGGTGCCTGCGTCGGTCGTGACGTAATCGGCGAGCACGACGGGCGAAGCGCGGTCGA
>RFRI01000211.1 GCA_009924535.1 Verrucomicrobiota bacterium | reverse complement strand
CTCGCCGTGGGTTACTCCATCGAGCGTCGTTACGCCGGCTATGCCTCCGCCAATTACTCGGTGCTTTCCGAAGGCATCAGCCTCTACGCCCGCCGTCGTGTCTTCAGCAATATCGAAGGCCGCATCGGCTACAACCTGCGGCGCATGTCCGTGGGCAACGTCACCGCCGAAGCTCCGGCCGACGTGGTCACCGAGGGCAATGCCGGCGCGCGCGTGATCTCCTCGGTCTCGGCTTCGCTGACCTACGATACCCGCGACGAATACAACTTCCCGACCAAGGGCTCCCGCATCTCGCTCACCGAGGAGCTCGCCGGCAACGGCTTGGGCGGCGAGGTCAAATATCTGAAGTCCGAACTTCGCACGGGCCGCTGGTTCCTCGTCTCGCCCACCGCCGAGCAGACCGTCGGCGTCGTCGGTCGCGTCGGCCTGCTCACCGGTACGGGCGGCTACCTTCCGTTCTACGAGCGCTTCTATCTTGGTGGCGCCTATGACATGCGTGGCTTCGGCTACAACGAGGTCGGCGCCTACGACACTTACGACACCTCCCATGGCAACCAGCCGATGGGCGGCATGACCTACGGCTTCCTCAGCGCCGAATATACGATCAAGGCCGCCGACAATCTCCGCTTCGCCGCGTTCTACGATTACGGCATCGTCAACCGCTCCGAGACCGACTTCAGCGTCGCCTCGGCCAACTCCGACGTCGGTCTGGGGATGCGCATCCTCCTTGGCGGCGCTGTCATGCGCCTCGACTTCGGCTTCCCGCTGCAGACGACCAAGGCGCCGGTCACGGGCGTGCCGCTCAATACCGGCGGCATGAAGTTCAACTTCAGCTTCGGCACGGTGTTTTGATTGCCATCCCCCCGCCTAACCGCTTCTTAAACCAGAATACGCCCATGAAGTCCTTCTTCGCCCTCCTCCTCGCCTCCGCCTCCGTCTTCGCCGCCACGCCCAGCGTGGGCATCGTCGACGATCAGGAGATCTTCAAGAAATACGCCAAGGCCACCGACCTCCAGGCCGAGATCCGCAAGTCCGAGGAATCCGCGCAGGCTTCCGTCAACGAGCGCATCAAGGCCGTCGAGCAGCTTCAGACCGAGCTCCAAGGCATCGATAAGCGCGGCCAGGACCCGATGCTGAGCGAAAACGGCAAGAAGGCCGTGCTCGCCGAGTTCCAGCAGAAGAACGCGACCTTCCAGCAGCGTCGCGGCGAACTCCAGAACTTCGTCAACGAAGCCCGTAACGCCATCCAGCAGCGCGTGGGCGAGATGAACAAGCAGATCGTCGCCGACGCCCGTGTCCAGGCTGAGAAGGTCGCCAAGGCGAAGGGCCTCAACCTCATCATCGGCAAGGCTCCGGTGCTCTTCTCCGACGCCTCCCTCGACGTCACCGAAGACGTGATCAAGGAGCTCAACGCGGCCTACAAGGCTTCCGCTCCGGTCGTCGCGCCGACCATCACCCCCGCTCCGTCCGCTCCCGCGGCCCCTGCGCCTGCCGCCGGCGACAAGCCGGCTGCCAAGTAAGACTCTGCCGCGCCCCTGCCAGTCAGGGGCGCTTCATTTAGGACCATGTCGCTCGCTTTCACCATCGCCGAACTTGCCTCCCTGACCGGAGCCAGATCCGTCGAGGGTGCTTGCGTCGGTCCGATCACGGGCATCGCCGCTCTCGCCGAAGCGTCGCCTGCCGATCTTTCCTTCCTCGGCAACGCGAAGTACGCCGACGCGGTCGCTTCCTCGAAGGCCGGCGCGTTGCTCGTGCCGGTCGCCTTCGCGGGCCAGCCTGCCGCGGGTCAGGCTTTCTTGCGCGTCGACAATCCTTCCTACGCGCTGGCGCTCCTCTGCTCGGTGCTCGAAGCGCGTCTCTGGCCGCGCCCGTCTGCCGGCATCCATGCTTCCGCCGTGGTCGCCGCTTCCGCTAAGGTCGACCCCTCCGCCCATGTCGGTCCGCTTTGCGTCATCGGCGAAGGCGCGGTCGTCGCCGCCGGAGCGACGCTTGAGGCCCGCTGCCATGTCGGCGCGCATGCGACCATTGGCGCCGATTGCTGGCTCAAGCCCGGCGTCGTCGTCGGCGATTATTGCGTCCTGGGTGCCCGTTGTCGCATCCAGTCCGGCGCCGTCATCGGCTCCGACGGCTTCGGCTACGAGCCGGTCAATGGCGAGATTCAGCGCATTCCCCAGATCGGTAACGTGGTCCTGGAAGAGGATGTCGAGGTCGGTGCCAATTCCACCCTCGACCGTGCCCGCTTCAGCAAGACGGTGGTAGGGCGGGGCACCAAGATCGATAACCTCGTCCAGATCGCCCATAATGTGCGTATCGGACGCCAGTGCCTCATCACCGCGCAGGTGGGTATCGCCGGTAGCACGACCCTCGGCGACCATTGCGTCCTGGGCGGCCAGTCCGGCGTCGCCGGCCATCTGACCCTCGGTGACCGCGTCAAGCTGGGCGCCCAAACGGGCCTCTTCGAAGACGTTCCCGCCGACGGCTTCATGAACGGTACGCCCGCCGTGCCCTTCGGCCTGGAACGACGACTCGTCGTCCTGTCGCGGCGTCTGCCCGAACTGTTCAAAAAGGTTGATTCGCTGGCCGCCTCCTTGGACTCTGCTAAACGTTAACCGACATGAGCCTACCTGAGATGAAGATTTTCACCGGCAACGCCAATCCGGCGCTGGCCAAGGAAATCTGCGAGCATCTCGGCGTCCCGCTCGGTACCGCCACCGTCAACCGTTTCCCCGACGGCGAGACGTTCGTGCAGATCAACGAGAACATCCGCGGCTGCGACGTCTACGTCATCCAGCCCACCTGCGCGCCGGCGAACGACCGCATCATGGAGCTGCTGATCATGATCGACGCCCTCCGTCGCGCCTCCTCCGCCCGTATCACGGCGGTGATCCCGTTCTTCGGTTACGCCCGCCAGGACCGCAAGGACAAGCCCCGCGTGCCGATCACGGCCAAGCTCGTCGCCAACCTGCTCACCGCCGCCGGCGCCAACCGCGTCCTGACGGTCGACCTGCACGCCCAGCAGATCCAGGGCTTCTTCGACATCCCGGTCGATCATCTCTACGCTTCGCCGGTCTTCTACGCGCACATCAAGAACAAGCCTTGGCTCAAGGACGCCACGGTCTTCTCGCCCGACGTAGGCGGACTGAAGTATGCCTCGGCCGTGGCCGACATGCTCAACCTGCCGTATGGTTTCGTCGCCAAGCGCCGTACGAGCGCGACTACCGTCCAGGCCACGAGCCTCGTCGGCGAAGTCGACGGCCGCGACATCATCCTGGTCGATGACATGACGGAGACCGCGGGCACGCTCGTGGCCGCCGCCGAACTGCTCAAGAAGAACGGCGCCCGCTCGGTCCGCGCCGTCGTCTCCCACTGCATGATCCAGGAGATCGCTTTCGAGCGCCTCCGCCGGGGCATCATCGACGAGGTCATCACGACCAATTCCGTGCCGGCCGACTGGCCGAAGGACCTGCCGATCACGGTGCTCTCGATCGCGCCGCTGCTGTCCGACGCGATCCGTCGTATCCACGGCAACAACAGCGTCACCGACCTTTTCCCGATCAAGGGCCACTGAGGTCGCGTCAGGACGCGAAAAAGGCCGCATCGATCGATGCGG
>RFRI01000022.1 GCA_009924535.1 Verrucomicrobiota bacterium | reverse complement strand
CAGACTTGCTCGGCGCAGCCCACGACGGCCAGTGCATGCTGCGCCCACCCGCACGACATTCGCGTAGTCGACTTAAGATGTTGACCAAACGTTTTTTAATCCAAATTGGCATAAAATGAGAATTCACGGCGTCGCTATCAACGTTCCTCGGACAAGTTCCGACCGTCCAGACCGCACGTCGCGCCTCTGGCAGGCCCTCGCTGATGCCAACGAGCTGTCTGGACTCTCTCCCGCTAGCCTATCCCCTGTGCTGAATTTTGCGTATCGTTTATACGGCTGGGTCGGGCATCCTCCTTCTGATCGCTTCGGGCAGGTTAACTTGCGACCGGAGGTTTTTGATTTGCGAAGCGATGCAGTCACCTCCTCCATCCTGACCGCGCCTAATCCGGACATCGACGTAGTTCTCCAGGAAGGCTTTTTCTTTAGTCCGAAGTCCGCGAATAAGCCTTACGCTGTCTATATTGATGGGACAGGTTCAATCGTCTCGCGGCATTACCCCTCTCAGTGTCCCTGGACGGCGAACGAGGGTATGCGTAAAAATTGGATGCAACGCGAACATAGCCTTTATCATAACGCCGTCAGGGTTTTCTGTTATTCGGAATTCTGCCGCCGTTCGGTGATTTCTGATTACGGCATCACGGAAGATAAGGTAAGCACGATCTATCCGGGCGCCAATAGGCAGGCGGATGTTTCCGGGAAAAAGCGTGAACCCCGCCAAGTTCTTTTTGTTGGGTACGATTTTAAACGTAAGGGTGGAAGCAATCTTCTCGAAGCATGGCCACTCGTGAGGCGGAGCGTGCCCGGGGCGGAATTGAATATCGTCGGCCCAGTTACCGCCCCTTCCCATTATCCGCCGGGAGTTAATTTTGTAGGGAAAGTGACTAATCCAGCCCAACTTGCAGAGCTCTACGCCTCGGCGTCAGTATTCTGTATGCCTTCCTTATTCGAGGCTTATGGGCATGTATTCATCGAGGCCATGAGCGCTGGCTTGCCGTGTATTGGCCCTTCGGCTTTTGCAGCACCCGAAATAATTACGGCAGGCAAGGATGGTCTTCTCGTCGAGCCTGGCTCCGTGGACGAAATTGCAGATGCTTTAATCCGGATTCTTTCCGATCAACGCTTGCTCCAAGAAATGTCCCACGCTGCAAGGTTAAAGGCATCAAGTTGGCCGACTTGGGGTGGGGCCGCTGCCAGCATATCCAACCAACTGAACCAGGACCTTGTTAAGGCAACCCCCTGACTCACCATTTACATCCATGAAAGCTGTCATATTAGCCGGCGGGCTCGGCACGCGTCTGAGCGAAGAAACCCATCTGCGTCCCAAGCCGATGGTGGAGATCGGCGGTCACCCGATTCTTTGGCACGTGATGAAAATCTACGCCGCTCACGGGATCAACGAGTTCATCATCTGCGCCGGTTATAAAGGCTACATGATCAAGGAGTATTTCCAAAACTACTTCCTGCATAACTCGGACGTGACGTTCGACCTCGCCGCCAATCAGATGACCATCTTGCGCCACAATGCCGAGCCATGGAAAGTCACGGTGGTCGACACGGGGGAGCAGACCATGACCGGCGGCCGCCTTCGGCGCGTGCGCGAGCTCGTCAGCCATGAGACTTTCTGTCTGACCTACGGCGACGGGGTGGGCGATATCCCGGTGGCCGAGGTAATCGCTTTCCATCGCCAGCACGGCGGGAAAGCGACGGTCACCGCGGTGCAACCGCCTGGACGGTTTGGCTCCTTAGACATTTCCGCCGCCGGCGCGGTCGAGGCTTTCTTAGAGAAACCGCAAGGCGATGGCTCCTGGATCAACGGGGGTTTCTTTGTCCTCGAACCATCGGTCTTTGATCTGATCGCGGATGACGCCACGGTCTGGGAAAAGGCGCCATTGGAAGCCCTTGCTAAACATCGCCAGTTACACGCTTTCCGCCACCAAGGTTTCTGGCTCCCGATGGATACGCTGCGCGACAAGGCTCAGCTGGATAATCTCTGGGCTTCCGGGGCCGCTCCGTGGAAGGTCTGGTAATCCCCATGTTCGACCAATCTTATCAAGGAAAGCGCGTCTGGCTTTCGGGCCATACCGGCTTCAAGGGAGCGTGGCTCGCCGAATGGCTGCTCGCCCTCGGCGCGCACGTGCATGGTTACGCGCTCCCGCCTGACCCAGCCCAGCCTTTGTTCGACGGCTTGACCTTAGGCTCGCGCCTGAAGTCCCAGTTTGCGGATATTCGCGACGCCGCGGTGGTGCGCCGCTCGATCACGGACTTCCAGCCCGACTTCATTTTCCACCTCGCCGCCCAGCCGCTGGTGCGCCTGTCCTATGAGATTCCGGCTGAGACCCTGGCGACCAATGTGATGGGTACGGTACACGTGCTGGACGCATTGCGCGACCTGCGGAAGCCGTGCGCGGCGGTGATGGTGACATCCGATAAATGCTATGAGAACCTCGAGACTGGCCGCCCGCACGAGGAAAGCGACCCGATGGGTGGTTGCGATCCCTACAGCGCTAGCAAGGGCATGGCGGAACTGGCCGTGGCATCCTACCGTCGTTCTTTCTTCGGTCCGGCGCACCAAGTCCGCCTCGCCTCGGCGCGCGCCGGCAATGTCATTGGGGGCGGCGACCTCGCGGCGGATCGGATCGTCCCGGACATTTTCCGGGCCCGCGCCAGCGGCCGGACTCTTGCCGTGCGTAACCCGACCTCCACACGGCCTTGGCAGCATGTCCTCGAACCCCTGTCGGGTTACCTTTGGCTGGGTGCGTGCCTCGCTTCGCCATCGCGTGCACGCGTAGCGGCAGAAGTCGCCTCGGGATTTAATTTTGGCCCCCGGCCAGAAGCGGTCCGGACAGTCGGAGAATTGACTGCCCGATTTACTCAAGCATGGCCGGATCTACGGATTGAATCAGGCCCTGCCGGGCCACATGAAGCGGCGCGGCTCAGCCTTGCGATTACTAAGGCCGAACGCGTGCTGGGATGGCGGCCGGTCTGGGATTTCGATACGACGGTGCGTAAGACGGCGGACTGGATATCGGGAGAAGCCGCGGGTGGCGTTCATCGGAGACTTTGTGCCGACGACTTGGCGGCGTATGCCGCCGCAGCGGGGGAGGCGGACTTGGCGTGGACTCGCTGAACGGTCAGCGTTGTCTCGTCACTGGTGCTGGTGGATTCATCGGGCAGGTGCTTGTCCGGAAACTGCTCGCCGCTGGCGCCATAGTCCACGCGCCTGGCCGCACGGAACTCGATCTGGACGTAGAATCGTCCATCCGGAGGACAGTTCGGGGTTTCGCTCCCGAAAAAGTATTTCACCTGGCCGCCAAAGGAGTCACGGGCGCCAGCTCGCTTGAAGCATTACGCGAGACCAATGTTCACGGGACCCGCCGTCTAATTGCGGAGCTGAACCTCTTGCGTCATTCGCCGACAGTCACCCTGCTGGGATCAGGCTTTGAATACGCCGCGAAAGAAACCCCGCTCAAGGAAGAGGATGCCCTTTCGCCTTTCTCGGATTACGGTATTTCCAAGCTAGAAGCTGCGGCCGCTGCTCGCGAAGTCGCCTCGGGGCTATCCGTGACGTGGGTTCGTTTATTCAACGTCTACGGTCCGGGTGAGTCGCTAGGTCGGCTTCTGCCCCACATCGTCTCCCAATCCCGGCAAGGCCTACCAGTCGAAGTCACGGCGGGCGAACAACTCCGGGATTTTACCCATGTCGATGATGTTGCCGAAGGCATCATGCGCCTTGCCGCTCGCCCCACCGCTAGTCCTGGCTGGGAAGTTTTTAATCTCGGTACCGGTACCGCGACCCGCTTGCACGCATTCATGAGCCTGGTCGTCGCAGCGCTCGCGAGCCACGGGGTCGTCAGCGATTTACGCCTAGGCGCCCGTCCATACCGATCCGGAGAGCCTATGGTCTATCTGCCGGATGTATCCCGACTCCAGAAAGCAGTCGGCTGGCTCCCTGCCAAGCCGCTAGACAAAGGCGTCTCCGACGTGGTTTCTCAGGCCATACTTCCATGATTACCGAAAAGATTTCCCGTCACCCGCGTCGACTGGTCGCCGATGAGCGCGGCGCGTTCATCAAGTGTATCGACGGACTCGAAACACACCTTCCAGCGTTCACGGGGGAGGTGTACGTCGTTCGGGCCCAACCCGGCCGCCGCCGCGGCGATCATTATCATCCGCAGGCCCGAGAATGGTTTACGGTCGTCGCCGGTGCCGGCGTTCTGGTGCTCCGAGATATCTCGACCAACGAGCGGCTGGAACTCGCCTTGACCGCAGAACAACCAGAGACCGTAATGGTCCCTCCGGGCATCGCCCATGTGTTTGTGAATTCCGCCCAGGCGAAGACGGAGCTGATTGTGGTGGCCTACACCGATCGGCTTTATGATCCCGCCGACACCGTGGCGTGTAAGGTCGACTAATCAGCCGACTAACCCGATGACAATTTCCGTCGCCTTGCCCGTTTACAACGGGGCAAACTACCTCCGCGAAGCCTTGGAAAGCCTAGTTGGGCAGGGGCCAGCCTTGGCGGAAATCGTCGTCGCTGATAATTGCTCGTCGGATGCGACCGCCGATATCGTCAGGGAATTTGCCGTGAAAGATCCGCGCGTGCGGCATGAGCGGAGCGAGGTTTTTCTGAATCAGGCCGACAATATCAGCCGGGCCGTCCAGCTTTGTCGTCAGGAGTGGGTGCAGCTGCTCTGCCATGACGACCTGCTCCGACCCGGGGCCATCGCGGCGTTGGCCGGGGTCATCGCCGGACTGGAAGGGAAGGCATGCGCGCTGATCGGACATCAACCCGCGCATCTCTTTACGGATGAGCACACCTATCGCCATCGGAATGGAGTCGGTATGGTCGAAACGCGTGCCGAACTGATGGCTGCTCCCGTGGCAGGTCGCCCCGCTCAAGCTCATCACCTCGCCGATTCGACGGTGGGCCCCGCCTTGCGGCAGGGTGGATTGCCTTATCTGCCATCCGTGACCACGGCTGCCGTCCGGAAGTCCGTGTTTATGCAACGCGGCGGCTTCGATGGTCGCTGGGTACATTTCGACGTATTTTTCTGGGCCCGCCTAGTCCAGGACCATGGTTATCTCGTGGTGGATGACCATTGGACGCTCACGCGCGTGCACCCCCAGCAGGTCGCGGTCGTCTCGCGCAAGAATCAGCGATCTTACCGTGACTTCCGGGAATTCTACCAGACGTTCGGCCCAGAAGCTCGTGATCGCTATAGGTTAAGCCGGTTAGCCTATTGGAAATTGTGCCTCAAGCCGGCTTCGCAGGCAAGCGCACCACTCGTCGTCGCCCTGTTCAAGCGAGAGCCCGGAATATTCCTGGCCCAGCTCCAGGCGCTCCCTGTTCTGCTTTGGCCCGTGGTGCTAACGTTAACGGTCCGGAATTTTTTCCTGGAACGGCGGCGGCTCGGCCCACTGAGGAAGCTCGTGCCCGACGAAATCATCTTCGAATGAGCCGAATCGCCTTTTCTGGTGCTAGCCGTTCGGCCTTAAGCAGCCAGCTCAGGGTTACCGTGGCTGATCAAGGATGATTAGCCCTACCTCGCTCCACGTTTGCACTGCCTTTAGGCTAAGCCACACCCCATGCCAGAGCTCGCCACATTTGTCCTGTTAGCCTATCGCCACGAAGCCTTCGTGGCGGAGGCCATCCACGCTGTAGCGAAGCAGACCTATCGGCCATTGGAGTTAATCGTCACCGATGACGCCTCGCCGGATTACACGCGTGAAAAGATCGATGAGGCCCTCCGCGATTTTCCGGCCGATATTCCCGTCATCCGCATCAATCATCCGCAGAATCAGGGAATCCCAGGCGTGATTAACGCCGCGGTGCGTCAAGCCTCCGGGCGAGTCATCGTCTTCGGTGCCGTCGATGACGTTTCCGAACCGGAACGCGTCGCCTGGACCATGCAACTCTTCGCCGATCCGCGTGTCGCATTCGCCCACACCGCGTCGAGCGTCATCGACGAGGAAGGTAAACTGGTCCAAGGAGGGGAGGGGGCGGGCCATCGGGATGCAGAGCTTTCCTTGGCAGGGATGCTGCTGGGCACGAACGCCCCGATCTTAGGCGCCACCTGCGCCTATCGCGTCGATGTGTTCCGCGAATTCGCGGAGTTGCCTCCGCGGATCCTGCGGGAGGATGTCATCCTGCCTATCCGCGGGCTGATCCTAGGCGAAGGCCGTTTCCTTGCCAGCAAGCTGGTTCGCTGCCGTACCCATGCCGGCAATCTGCACAGCCCCGCGCATGCGCAGTCCTCGGCCGAGATGGTCCAGCGCAACCTGAAGTTCGCCGACGACCGGGTGGCATGCTGCATGCAACTCAGCGCGGACATCGCAAAAGCCCGGGCTGCCGGACGCATCCTGCCAAACGAACTGGACGTCTATCTTCGTCAGGAAACGGCGTATTCCGCCGTCGAGCAGCGTCTGCTCCAGACCAAGTCTTTATTCGCCCGCGCCGGGCAAGTCGCGCTTGCCTGGGCGCGTCGCCGCATCGGCATCGCCAAGGCGGTGAAGCTGTTCACCCTTTTCGTCGCACCGTTCCTGTATGCGCCGGTGCTCAAAGTGCGGGTCCGACTGAGTGAGCGTAAACGTCAGATGCGCCATGGTTAAGGCACCCGCCGATGAGAGCCAGCTACCCATGAACGACATCGCTTTCTCATGGAATGGCTTGCCGCAATACGCCGCCCGGCTCCTGGCTGCCGTCAGACAGGAGCGGGGGCAGCCTTTCCCCGTGATCGGTTCACGCCCTGCGGTCCCCGTAGGCGGAATCGAGGAAGCGCTCGGTTGGCCGGCGCATTGGGTCGAGGCTGCCCAGCCGGTTTCATGGAAGGAACTCGGATTACCTGTGCCCAAGGTATTTTTCCAGTCAGGCTGGGCCTATCCTGCCTTCAATGCCCTAGGGGACGAAGTGCGGGTCGCGGGCGGCAAGGTCTGCCTGTTGATGGATAATAATTGGAGAGGCGATCTCCGCCAGCTGGTCGGGGCTCCCTGGTTCCGCGCATGCCAGCGGCGTAAGTTCTCGGCCGTGCTCGTCCCCGGGAAATCCGGCAGGCGGTTGGCCCGCTGGTACGGGATGCCGGATGAGAAGATCTTCGAGGGGATGTACGGCGCCGATCCGCGGCTGTTCTTCAATGGCCCCCCGTTATCCGAACGCCCTCGGCGCATCATCTTCGTAGGTCAGTACATCGAACGTAAGGGATGCGTGCCCCTTGCCCGGGCCTTCGCATCCGTCGCCCACCTGCTCCCAGGCTGGGAGCTCTGTATGTATGGCAGCGGCCCTTTGCAGTCAGCCATCCCCGCCCACCCGCAGATCAAGGTCCACGGCTTCGTCCAACCCGAGCAACTCGGGGCGCTCTACCGTGAGGCCCGGATCTTCGCCTTGCCCAGTCATGCCGAGGCCTGGGGCTTGGTCGTCCACGAAGCCGCGCTTTCAGGATGTCAGCTGCTGCTTTCCGATGCCATCGGTTCCCGCGACGATTTCGCCGGGCCCGATAATGCCGCGCTTTTCCGCGCGGGAGATGTCGCCTCGCTGCAGGCTGCGCTCCTAAGCCTCGCCTCGTTAGACGATGATGCGCTTGTCCGCGCGCAATCCTCCTCAGCCCGCCTTGCACGGTCTCATGGACCGGTGGTATTTGCAACGCGGGTGAGGGAAGTTTCCAACATCATCGCTCACGATAAAGCATCATTCCATGAGTAGCATCTACACGAACAAAGAATATCTGGAAAAAAATCCGACATGGCACGACGAAGACTCGCCGTGGAAGGCTAGCCAGATCGCACGATTGCTGGCTAGGAATAAGTTGGTGTTGGCGACGGTGGCGGAGATCGGCTGCGGAGCCGGTGGCGTCCTGGCGTCATTGGCGGAGAGCCTTCCGCCTCAAACCCGGCTCCACGGCTTTGATATATCTCCCCAGGCCATTGAAATGGCCCAAAAGCGGCAGCGGCCCGGACTCACCTATAGTTGTGAAGACGCGCTGACTTCTCCGGACACGTTCGACCTGTTTCTCGTGATCGACGTGATCGAGCATGTGCGAGATTATCTGGGTTTCATGGAGAAGTGCCGGCCTAAGGCGCGATATAAGATATTCCACATACCGCTAGATATTCATGTCTCCTCGGTTCTGCGCGCACGTTTTGTCGTGGGCCGCCGCACCGTCGGGCATCTGCATTATTTTTCGGCTGAATCGGCCTTGGATACGGTCGAGGACACCGGGCACAGGGTCATCGATTATATTTATACGGATGGCGGCGTCGCGCTGGCGGACCTCCATCCAAGTCTTCGCCGTACGCTCGCCAACCTGCCTCGCCGCTTGGTCGGGCTATTTTCCCAGAAGTTGTCCGCGCGCTGGTTCGGCGGCTACAGCATCCTGATTTTAGCTGAATAATGATCACCCTCGTCACCGGCGCCGCCGGATTCCTCGGTTCCCATCTCTCCGCCCGCCTGCTCGCGGACGGACATGAGGTCGTGGGCCTGGATAATTTCCACTCGGGACAGCAGGCCAACATCGACTGGCTGTCCGCCCATCCGCGCTTCCGCTTCGTGCGCCACGACGTGGTGACGCCGTATGACATCCCCTGCGACCTCGTCTGCAACCTGGCTTGCCCGGCCTCGCCGCCCCATTACCAGGCGGACCCGGTCTATACGTCGAAGATCGCTTTTCTGGGGACGCTCCATGCGCTGGAGAATGCGCAGCGGCACAAGGCCCGCCTGCTGCAGGCCTCGACCTCGGAGATCTACGGCGACCCGCTGGTCCATCCGCAGCCGGAGAGCTACCAAGGGAATGTGAATACGCTGGGCCCCCGCGCGTGCTATGACGAGGGTAAGCGTATCGGTGAGACGCTCTGCGCCGACTTCACCCGCCTCGGCCGAGTCGATGCCCGTCTGGTCCGTATCTTTAATACTTACGGACCGCGGATGCGCGGGGATGACGGCCGCGTGGTGACGAACTTCATCGCGCAGGCGCTCGCCGGCCAGGCGCTCACGATCTATGGCGAGGGCGACCAGACGCGGTCGTTCTGCTACGTGGACGACCTCATCGAGGGCATCGTCCGCGTGATTGCGCTCCCGTCGAATCCCGGTCCGATCAACCTAGGGAATCCGGTGGAGTTCACGATGCTGGAGCTGGCGGCCGAAGTGCAGCGCTTGACGGGCTCGCAGTTACCATTGGTCCGCCACCCCTTGCCGGTCGATGATCCCAAGCAGCGCCAACCCGATATCACCAAGGCCCGCCGGCTCCTCGGCTGGGAGCCGAAGGTGCCGTTGGCCGCTGGGCTGGCCCGCACCATCGACTATTTTCGCGCCCTCGGACCTCGCTGATTTCCATGGCCCTTTCCCTTCGTAAAATCGCCTGCATCGGCGCCGGCTATGTCGGCGGCCCGACCATGGCCGTCATCGCCGACCGCTGCCCGGACATCGACGTGACGGTGCTTGATCTCAATGCGGAGCGGATCGCCGCGTGGAATTCCGAAGACCTGCCGGTCTATGAGCCCGGACTCGCCGAGGTCGTGTCCCGGGCCCGCGGGCGCAATCTCCGGTTTGTCGGTCAGGCAGAGGGCGCCGCCTACGTCGCCGCGGCCGACGCGGTCTTCATCTCGGTCAATACGCCGACGAAGACGGAAGGGGAGGGCGCCGGCAAGGCGTCGGACCTCCGCTACGTCGAGTCCTGCGCGCGCTTCATCGCTGCGCACGCCACAGGCCACACCATCGTCATCGAAAAGTCGACGATGCCCGTCCGGGCCGCCGATTGCGTCAAATCGATCCTGGCAACCGCCCGCCCGGGCGTGACGTTCGATATCCTTTCCAATCCGGAATTCCTGGCCGAGGGTACGGCCATCCGCGATCTTGAACAGCCCGACCGGGTGCTCATCGGCGGCGAGCGGCCTGAGTCCATCGCGGCGCTGGCGGAAATCTACCGGCGCTGGGTGCCCGCGGAGCGTATACTCAGCACGGGCCTCTGGTCGGCCGAGCTCTCCAAACTCGTCGCCAATGCGTTCCTGGCGCAGCGCGTTTCCTCCATCAATTCCATCTCGGCCCTCTGTGAGGTCACCGGCGCAGATGTCGAGGAGGTCGCTGCGGTGGTCGGCGCGGATTCACGCATCGGCCCGAAATTCCTGCGCGCTTCCGTGGGGTTCGGCGGATCCTGTTTCCAGAAGGACCTGCTTTCCCTCATCTACATCAGCGAGAGCTACGGCCTGACCGAAGTGGCCGCCTATTGGCAGCAAGTCGTCGATCTCAATCAATGGCAGAAGCGCCGCTTCGCTGACCTCATCGCCGCTCCGATCGCGGACGGTGCGGGAAGTCTCCGCGGTCGACGAATCGCCATCCTCGGTTTCGCCTTCAAGAAGGACACCAACGACGTGCGCGAGACGCCTGCGATCGACGTGTGCCGCCGGCTGCTCGCCAGAGGGGCCACGTTGGCCGTCCACGACTACAGGGTGACGCCGGAGTCCGTCAGGTCGGAGCTCGGCGCCCTGGGGGTCGAGGTTGCGGCCACCCCTGAGGCCGCGCTGGCTGGGGCCGATGGCGTCGCGGTGCTTACCGAGTGGTCCGCCTACGCGACGCTGGATTGGGCACGCCTCGCGGGCAGGCTCAAGGTCGGCGCCGTCATCCATGACGGGCGCAATATCTTGGACGCCGCGGCGGTCCGTCGCGCGGGCCTGACTCTGCGCAGCATCGGCAGGGGGGCGCAACCCAACGCCTGAGATGAGCGGCTCCTCTGCACGCGCCGTGGTCTGTTTTGCCGGGCCTCGCGATCACTATGAGGGCGCCGCCGCGCTGGCCGAATCCGGTCAGCTCGAGCGCCTGGTGACCGACGCCTATTTCGGCGCACAGGCCTGGCATGATCACGCCCCTGGTCGCCTCCGTGATTATATCCATGCACGTCGGCATCCGCTGATCGAGGCTTCGGCGGTTTCCGTCTCCGCCCGAGCCTTCTTCTGGGAGTCCGCGGGACACCTGTCCTGGGTGGACCAGCAGGCCTGCCGTAACCGTAAGGATGCCGCTATCGGACGGCATGCTGCCTGCGTCGCGGAGAGCACGGATGCCCATCTCCTCGCCTATAGCTATTACGCAGGTGCCGCCTTCAACGCCGGCCGAAATCTCCGGAGCAGGCTCCTTTTCCAGGTACATCCGCCGGTGCTACCCCTGCGTCGTCTCTATCAGGAGGAAATCGAGCGCGAGCCCGCCGCCCGCGCTTCGCTGTCGGCCGAGATGGAGATACTCCCGCTCGACGCCCACGCCGAGGCCGAGCAGGCCGCGCCGGCCCAGGCCCAGGGTATTCTTTGCGCGAGTCATTTTACCCGCCGCACGCTCATCGAGGCTGGTGCGAGTGCGCCCATCAAGGTCGTGCCCTACGGCGTCGACGCCACGTCATACCGATGTCGTGAAGCCGCTCCTCGCGGCAAGTTCACCGTGGCCTTCGTCGGGGCCTTCACCCAGCGGAAGGGGGCTTTATATCTACTCAGGGCGTTGCACGGATTGACCCCGCACGTCCGTCTCGTGATCTACACCCGGGCGCCGATCGACCCAGCATTCCGCGCGGAGTTCAGGAACCTTGATGTCGAGATCAAGGCAGGCTTGTC
>RFRI01000210.1 GCA_009924535.1 Verrucomicrobiota bacterium | reverse complement strand
CAACATGCGAGTCAAAGCTTCAGTCAAAACCATTTGCCCTAAGTGCACGGTCGTCCGCCGCGGCAAGGGTCTGGCGGGCGGCGCGTTCGTCGGCCTGGGCGACGGAAAGTTCCTGGGCCGCGAACTGCGTGGCATCGCGCGCGGACGAGACGTCGAGTTCGTTGGCGTCCATCGCGGACTGGATGCCGAGGGCCTTCTCGTTGAGCGTCGTCAGCTGGTCGTTCTCGGACTCGAGGCTGGCGCGGACGGAACGGATTTCGCTTTCGCGGGAGAACACGCCGGAGCCGGCGTTCGCGGCGGCCTTGCGGGGCTTGCCAGCATAGACGAGACCGCGGCGATCGACGAGGTCGCCATCAGTGGTCGCGACGAGGAAGAATTCGAAGCCCGGGTTAGCGCGCCACCAGCTGATGAAGTCGCCGAGGGATGGGCAGACGTAGCAACCGTCGAAGAGGTTCGCGACCAAGCGGGCATGGTCCGGAGACTTCGCCTGCACGGCGGAAGTGGCGGGACGGAGCCAGCCGGGAGCGGCAGAACCGGAACGGGAGGCGGGCGGTGCCTCGACCTGGAAGACCGCGCGACCGAGCTGACGCTCACCCATCTTGGCGACGATACCGGGGAGGAATTCGGCGGAGTCGAGGGCGACGGCCTCGGAGGCGGCACCGAGGATATTCTCGAGGGCGGCGGCGGCGGAGATATCGACGACGGTGACGAGATCGGCCAGGGCCGAGGCCTTGCCCGAGCGCAGCTCATCGGAGAACTCGCCGCGGAGGACGGCCTTGGCCGCTTCGGAGAAGCCTTCGAGACGGGACTGCATCTGCTCGAGCAGGCCGAGCTGGGCGGAAAGCTTGGCGACCTTGCGGTCCTGTTCGGAGATCGTCTGCTGGAGGGCGCGGAAGTCGTTCAGGAGGTCGCGTCCTTTCTCGGTGGCTTCCTGTTCGGCGGTGCGGGCGGCCTGAAGCTCGCCATGACGGGTCGTGACGACGGCGCCGCACTCGGTGACGCGACGCTCGAGCGCCTCGCGCTCCTGCTTGGCTTGGCTAAGGGAACCGGAGAGATCGACGTGGCGGGACTGGTAGCCGCGGAGATCGACTTCGAGATTGGTGACATCGCCACGGGCGCGGGTCATCTCGCCTTCGGCGACGAGGATATCCTGACGTGCGCGGCGGAGAAGGTTCTCGGCCTCGACGACCTGACGGGCGACTTCTTCGACTTGCGCGGTCTTCTCGCGGTAGGCGGCGTCGGTGGCGGAGACGGAACCGGCGGCGGTCGACTTGGCATCGGAACTACCGCGGAGCCGCATCTCGAATTCGGCGATCGAAAGCTCGGCCTCCTGGGCCTCGCGGCGGATTTCGCCGAGGCGGGAGGAAAGATCGTCGGAGCGGAGATCGGAGGTGCGGGCCTCGTTCTCGGCGTTCTCACGAGCGGTGCGGAGATCGAAGAGGGCCTGCTGGGCGAGCTGAACCTGCTCGGCGAGCTCGGTGCGGCGGGCACGCATCTGGAGCAGCGCGGCTTCGCGGTCGCGGAGGCCGTCGGTGAGACCCGCGACTTCGGCACGGCAGGCGGTGGCATCGGCCTCAAGGGCGGTGACCTGGGCGCGGCGATCGCCGAACTGCTTGGCATGCCAGGCGAGGTCGAGATGCGCGAAGCGGTGGCGCAGGCGGCGGAAACGCAGCGCCTTGGCGGCCTGACGGCGGAGGGTGGCGATCTGGCGGCCGACTTCGCTGACGACATCGGTGATGCGTGCGAGATTGGTGTCGACGCCACCGAGCTTGTTGAGGGCTTCGCGACGCTGGGCCTTATAGCGCGTGATGCCGGCGGCTTCTTCGAAGAGATAGCGGCGCTCGGCCGGATTGGCGGAGAGAATCTGGTCGATCTGCCCCTGCACCATGAACGAGTAGGACATGCGGCCGATGCCGGTGTCCATGAACAGACGCTGGATATCCTTCAGGCGCGAAGGCTTGCCGTTGATGAAATAGTCGCTGGCGCCCTCGCGATGGAGGCGGCGCATGACCGAGACCTCGGCGAAGGCCGTACCCAGTTCTTTTTCGCAATCGGCGAAGACCAGTTCGACCTCGCACTGAGGGAGGGGCTTGCGGCGGTCCGTACCCGAGAAGATGACATCCTGCATCGCCGGGGCGCGGAGGGACTTGGCGGACTGTTCGCCCAGGACCCAGCGGATGGCGTCGACGATATTGGACTTGCCGCAGCCATTAGGTCCGACGACGGCCGTGACCCCGGGACGGAGCTCGATGCGGGTCCGGTCGGCGAAGCTTTTGAATCCGTTGGCGACGATTTCCTTGAGGTACATCGAGGGGTGAACCGCACGATTGGCCTGCCCTACCCCCGCCGCAAGCGTCTAGTGCCCTCCGGAAGGCCCACTTATTCACGGCTTTAAATACCCTTGGATTCGGGGTTGACGAAAGGCCTCCCCCCTTGTTCTTTCGACCCTCCAAACGCTCACATGTCCGTAGAAATCAAGATTCGCAAAGGCGAGACCGTCGACAAGGCTCTCCGCCGCCTCAAGAAGAAGATCGACCGCGAGGGCATCATCAAGGACGCCCGCGCCAAGCGAGGCTTCGAGAAGCCGGCCGAACGCCGCCGTCGCAAGAAGAAGGTCAAGAACTTCAGCGCCTACCTGCGCAAGAAGTGGGACAACGTCTAAGCGTCCGTCCTGACCCAAGCACCCGAAGGCCCGTCATCGCGACGGGCCTTCTGCTTTGGCGGGCAGGCGGGGCGCCCGGACAACAAAAAGGGCCGAACCCGGAGGTTCGGCCCTTGGTCTCGGACGGACCTTGAGCATGGCCGGGAGGACCTTGTCGCAGGAGTGCTTGGCCTGGGCGTGGGTATCGGACTTGCTGACGTCACGGGCGGCATCGAGGGCGTCGATGGCCGAGGCGAGTTCGTCGGCGAGGCCGATGACTTCCTTGCGGAGCTTGCCACCGGACTTGGTCTTCTCGACCGGGGTCAGGTCAGCGGCGAACTTGAGGGCGGCCGGAAGGAGCAGGGTCTTGGCGATGTCGGAGACGAGCTTCGACTCGGTGTTGACCGTCAGCACGTAGGAGTGCGTGTAGATCTCTTCGCGGGACTCGAGTTCGGCCTTGGACAGGACGCCCTGGCGCTCGAAGACCTCGACGGACGACTTGGCGACGATCTCGGGGAGCGCGTCGGGGGTCGTGCGGAGGTTCTTGAGGCCACGCTTGGCCGCTTCCTTGTGCCACTCTTCGGAGTAACCGTTGCCGTTGAAGATCACGCGACCGTGCTTCGTGAGGATGTCCTTGAGGACACTCTGCAGCGCAGAGTTGAAGTCGGAGTTCTTCTTGAGGGCGGCGGCGAGATCGTCGGCGAGCTTGTCGAGCGAGTCGGCCATGATCGTGTTGAGCGCCACGAGCGGCCCGGCGCCGAGCCGCGGGACCTGCACCCATTCGACCCCAGGATGTGCCTGACGGGCACGAACCACCGCCGCCGTGACCTGCTCTTCTACGTGGCCGCGGAAGAGAAGGTGCGGCTGCACAACAACGCGACGGATGGCACCACCACTCCCGGCGACAGCCCCAGCCGCCGCATTTTCGATCGCCTCGTCGAGCGTCGGTCGGGCGGCGGCCACAAACCCAAGCTCGA
>RFRI01000209.1 GCA_009924535.1 Verrucomicrobiota bacterium | reverse complement strand
GTAGACCTTGATGGGGGCCCGCAAATCGGCAGGGTCAGACCACGTCATGAACCCGGAATTCAAGCTCACCCTGCTCTTCTGCCTGGCAGGCGTGTGCGCCCTTGGCCTCCCGTGGTGGGCTTGGCGGCGCGTGAAGAGCCTCGAGAGGAAGTATGGCCGGATCCTGCTGGTCCGCGGCGTGACCGGCGCGCAGGCCGCGCGCATCGTCCTCCTGCGCGGGGAGATCCCGATGGTCGACGTCGACGAAAGCACCATCGCCGTGACGGACTTCTATTCGGCGCACGAACCCGCGATCAAGCTCTCCAGCGGCGTCTACTCCGGCAAGAGGCTCTTCGACGTCGCGCGCGCAGCCCGCCTCGCCGGCCACGCGCTGCAGCACCGCGACCGTAAGCTCGGCGGACTCGCTTCGTGGGATTCGTTCATGATCCTCTGGGGCAACGCCTGGCCGATCCTGATGGTCATGCTGCTCTTCACCGGCGAAGGCCGCTTCATGATCGCGGCCGCGGGCTTCTCGGTCGTCGCAGTCTTCCTGGCCATCTGCCATCTCCTCAAGCACACGCACGTCCAGGATGCCGCCCGTCGCGGGCGGCGTGAACTAGACGGCGCCAAGCTGCTGGACGGCCATCCGGAGGAAGAGGTCGAGGCCGCCTTCCTGGCCGCGCGCTTGGATCATATGGCCCTACCCTACTCGAAAACGTGGCTTCGGCTGCTGTTTTCCTGAGCAGGCCGGCTACAGGCGCCCTACGGCGGGCCTAATGTCGCTCAAGGCGGGAAGTTCCTCCTTCCGACCGGAAGAGACGATGACAGTATTCGTGCACAAGACGCCATGCTCTCGAAACCTAGCCGACTCCTGACCGTCCTGCTGATGCTTCCGACCTGGGGCTTCGCCCAGGCGGTCCTGCTTTTCCGGGTGCTGCCGCTGAGCCCGAAGGGCGGTGCGCTGGTACCGGAGGGGATGCCTTTCTTCCTGCTGCTCGGACTAGCGGCGGGCTTCGCCCTGCTCGCCTCTTACGTCGCCACCCGTCGGGCGGCCGTCCTCGGATGGAGCCTGCCTCCGCTGCTCGGCCTGCTCATCCATGTCCCCTTCCTCGGCGCGGGCTTGGCGCTCTGGCTCGCCGCGACCGGCGATGAGGAGGAAAAGGGGGCGGCCGCACCGATGGCGGTCGCTGGAAGCCTCGTCGTGCCCTTCATCCTAGGAGCCTTCGTCTGCGGGGCACTGACCTGGGGATGTAGCACCCTGGTAGACCTCGGAAAGCTGCCGTTAGGCTTGAAACAGGCCGGCGGCTACTTCGGCTTGGCCATCTTCGCCGGCCTGCCCTTCGCGACCGGCGTCAGCAGCGGCGTGATCCTCCGCCGCGCCGGCGGCAGCTTCGGCCAAGCCATCGCCGCGGCGTTGACCCTCATCGGGACGATCATCCTCATCCTCTGCGCGATGGCCATGGAAGGCATCGTCTGCGTCGTCATGGCCGCCCCTTTCGGCGCGGCGCTCGCCTTCCTTGGCGTGACGGTCGGCTACTTCCTCGCACGCACCAAGGCCGGCGACGGCACGCTGCAATCCGCCGCTTGGCTCGCGATCGTCGCGATCGTCGGACTTGAAGGATGGAATCCCCCCGCGCCGCTCGAAGACAGCACCACGACCGAGATCGTGATCAACGCTCCCGCCGAACGCGTCTGGGCGGAACTCCACGATATCCGCGACCTGCCGAAGACGGATAACTTCCTCTTCCAGTTCGGCGTCGCCCACCCGATGGGCACGGTGACCGACGGACAAGGCGTCGGCGCCGCCCGCCTCTGCAAACTCAGCACCGGCGACATGCCGGAGATCGTCACGGTCTGGAAGCCTAACCAGGAGCTCCGCTTCAAGGTACTCTCGACACCGCCCTCGATGCGCGAGCTCGGCTTCTTCGGCCGCACGATCGACGCCGCCCACCTCCACAGCGCCTACGCCAGCCTCGAGGGCGGCTTCAAGCTGGAGCCCTTGGCCGATGGCCGCACCCGGCTGGTCGGCGAAAGCCGCTACCTCCTGAACATCGCCCCGGCCGCCTATTGGAACCTCTGGACCAAGGAAATCGTGCATAGCGTGCACCGTCGGGTGCTCGAACACGTCAAGATCAGGGCCGAAAGCGGTCCCAAGGCCTGAACCAGGTCGACCCCTCGGAAACTTCGCCTTGGTCGCGGAGTTATAATCCTTACAAAGACCCCATGAACTCGAACCGCCTCTTCGCGATCTTCAGCCTCATCATCCTGGCCGGCGTCAGCTACGCCGTCTATCAGTGGGTGAAACCCGAGGAGGCTCCGGTCATGAAGAGCTCCGCCAAGAAGACCCGCTCCCCGCTCAGCAACCCCTCCTCATCCGAGAAAGGCGGCACGCGCACCGCCAAGAACCTCCACCTCAGCCGCAAGGACGACGTCGGGACCGACGTCGAGGAGAAGGACCTCGCGAAGCAGTCCAAGCCCGTCGCCGAACTCGACGCGAAGTTCGCCACCTGGCGCGACGACGGTCGCAAGGCCGTCGAGGACATGTTCGGCGGCGATCGCCAGAAGATCGGCGACGCTTTCCGGGCGGCGATGCAGAATGAGGAATTCCGCAACAACTTCGGACGCATGCGCGAGCTCGAGACGCAATATCGCACCGCCACCGACGACAAGAAGCAGGCCATCATGGACGAACTCGGCGAAGTCCGCGCCCGCGGCCTCGGCATGCTCAGGCAGTCCGCAGCCGGCGCGCCTTCCACCGCCACGCCGAACGTGACCATCACCGGCGCAGGCGTCGTGAATCCGACGAACGGCGCCGCCCCGACGGCCGCGCCCGCCGCTCCGGCCCCGGCCCCTGCTCCGCCCATCGTCTTCCAGTAAGGTCGATGACGGCCTGATCGCCGTCCGTTAACATGAAAGATTTCTTCGGCCGACGTCCCCTGCTCGTTGGGCTGACTTTGCTCGTACTGCTGGCTGCGGCCGTCAGTTGGCTCTCTTCCGATCAGTCCAAGCCCGGCAACACGACCGCGCGCCCGCCCAAGACGAGCGGCGCCAGCAGGCCCGCCGGCGACCGGGCCGGAGGCACGCCTCGGTCCGCCAACGGCCTCGTCATCGATGCGCAGCATGACATCTCGGCGGACGGACGGCCGCCTGACGCCAGGCGCGAAAGCATCGTGCGCATGGGCATCGGCGAACTGCAGGAGATGAAGCAGATGAACCTGGCGGTCTTCGACGACGCGGCCAAGCGCTGGAACGCCCAGCCGCGCGTGAAGGAACTCATCGCCCAATGGCAGGCGACCGAAGCCGCCTGGAAGACGCAGGACGACGAAGCCAAGGCCGCGGTCGTGCCGCAGATGGAAGCGATGTGGAAGGAAGCGCTGGGATTGCTTCGCGAAGAAGTCGAGAAGTCCGCCCGCGAAGCCGCCGCGGGCGTCAAGTAGCCGCGAAGCGCGCGAGCTCGGCGCGGAATGCCGCCAACACCGCCTGCATCCGCGCAAAGCCTTCGTGCCGTTCGCACGTCCCTGTGTCCATGTAGAGGTCGCGCCGCACCTCGATCATCACCGACTGCACGCGCGCATCCTTCCCGAAGAAACGGTTGGGCACGATGGCGCCGCTGAACGGCACGTCGATGCCGACGACGAAGCCGTGGC
>RFRI01000208.1 GCA_009924535.1 Verrucomicrobiota bacterium | reverse complement strand
CGTCCAAGTCGATGGCGCCTGGTACGCGGCGCGTCCGGCACCCATCGGTTCGGTCGTCCTGGTTCGCCTCTACGCACATGAGATCGAAATTCGCGATCTGAAAACCTTGGCGCTGATCCGTCGGCACTCTGCCACGCACAAGGGCGACGTCAAGCTGCCCGATGCCGAGCGGGTGTTCAACCCTTCGCGGCAAACCCGACAGATCCTCGCGCGCGCCGAAGTCGTCGACGCCGCGCGCGTCGTCCCCGGCCTTGTCATCGTCGGCATCGCCTCCCATGGCCGGGCCAAGTACGAGACCGCCGAGAACAGCGGCATCGGCTCCAACGGCCTGACCAGCGCCCGGCACGAGCTCCTCTCCAAATATTACGCCGAGAAGTATCCGGAGACCTACGACAAGGCCACCCCGGCCGACCTGGCCTATTGTGGCCCCCATCGCCTGACGGACCCCCTCCCGGGGTCGACCCTGACGGTCGGCCAAGCCCTGCTTTCGCCGACGCGCACCTACGCTCCCTATGCCCTGCGTCTCCTTCAGGCCCTGGGCAACCAGCGCGTCAAAGGCCTCGTTCACTGCTCCGGCGGAGGCCAGACGAAGTGCCGTCGGTTCGGCTCCAAGGTCCATTTCATCAAGGATAACCTCTTCCCGACTCCCCCCATTTTCGCCGAAATCGCCCGGGTCAGTGGGACGGAGGCCAAGGAAATGCACCAAGTTTACAACATGGGACACCGCTTGGAGGTGTTCCTCGAGCCTAAGGACGCCGAGGTCGCGCTGCGCCTTGCCGCCGAGCTGGGCCTCGGCGCCCAGGTGATCGGCCGGACCGAAGCCTCGACCCGACCTGACGGCGCCAACCACGTGACCGTGATCAAAGACGGCCAGGTCATCGCATACGCCTGAGGGGTCTCCTGGCTTGCTATCGACGTGTCGGGTGGTCGGGCAGACAGGACTTGAACCTGCAACACCCTGCTCCCAAAGCAGGGACTCTACCAATTGAGATACTGCCCGGTACCCGAACCGACAGTCTGATTTTGTGTTGCCGTCCGTGTCAAACCGCTAATCTCCAACTGTTCCAACCCGCAAAACACCTCCACACATGGAAAACGACAACATCTCCTCCTCTTCTTCCGAATCCAAGCTCCCGCTCATCGTGGGTATCCTCGGTTTCGCTCTCGGCGCTGCCGGCCTCGTGCTCGGCATCAAGGCCAAGGGCGCCGCTCAGGCCGCCGCTGATGAAGCCGCTGCCGCCAAGACCAGCGTCTCCGAAGTCCAGGCCGCCCTCGCCGGCAAGGCCAACGCCGACGTCGTCCAGGCCGTCCGCGCCGACCTCGAAAAGGGTCTCGCCGACCTCGCCACCAACGAGAAGACCCTCGCTGATCAGATCACCGCTCTCCAGAAAGTCGCTTCCGCTCCGAAGGCCGCCGCCAAGGGCGCTGACGGCAAGGGCGCTACCGCTCCTGGTCCCGGCGAACACGTCGTCGCCAAGGGCGAGACCCTCGGTTCCATCGCCAAGAAGGCCGGCATCTCGCTGAAGGCCATCCAGGACCTCAATCCTGGCGTCGACTCCAACAAGCTGCGCATCGGTCAGAAGCTGAAGACCAAGTAAGCTCACGCATGTCGGCGCCCTCCCGCTGGTCCGTCCAGCACGAAGAGCTCCACGCCGACTGCAGGGTTTTCCGGGTTTACAAGGAACACTGTAATCACCCTCTCGACCGACGAGAGGGTGATTTTTTTGTGCTCCGTTCCGGCGACTGGGTGCTCGCGCTCCCGCTCACCGAAGACGGACGCCTCGTGATGGTCCGCCAATATCGCTTCGGGACGCGCGACCTTTCCACCGAAGCGCCGGGCGGGATCATCGAGCGCGGCGAAGACCCCGTGCTCGCCGCCGTCCGCGAGACCGAGGAGGAAACCGGCTTCGCCGGCGGGCGCGCCAGCCTGCTCGGCACCTGCGCTCCGAACCCCGCCATCCAGGCCAATCGCTGCCATTTCGTGCTGCTGGAAGGCGTCCGCCCCACGGGCCGGCGCGCCCCGGACGAACACGAGGAGATCCAGGTGCTGGCCGTCAGCCCCAAGGCCGCGCTCGCGCAGGCGCTCGCCAACCCCGCGCAGCATTCGCTCGCCCTGCTCGCGCTCTACCGTCTTCGTGACGTGCGCCCCGCCCTCTTTTCATGACCACTCCCACTCGCATCAAGAACAAGGGCCGCGAGCCCGAGCCCGTCCTCGTCGTCGGCTCCGTCGCCTACGACAGCATCGTCACGCCGCACGACAAAGGCGAACGCATCCTCGGCGGCAGCGCTTCGTACGCGTGCCTCGCCGCGAGCTACTTCGCGCCGCCGCGCATCGTCGGCGTCGTCGGCCATGACTTCCGCGACCGCGACCGCAACAAGCTCGCCAAGCGCGGCATCGACCTCGACGGCCTGCTCACCGATTCGTCCGGCCGGACGTTCTTCTGGCGCGGACGCTACCACGAGAACTACAACCGCCGCGACACCGAGGACCTGCAGCTCAACGTCTTCGAGCACTTCAAGCCGAAGCTGCCGGACGCGCACCGCGCCTCGCCGTTCGTGATGCTCGGCAACATCCGCCCCGACCTGCAGCTCGAAGTCCTCAACCAGCTCACCGCGCCGCGCTACGTGCTCGCCGACACCATCGACATCTGGATCGAGACGCAGCGCGAGCAGCTCGGCGAAGTCATGCGCCGCGCCGACCTGCTCGTCGTCAACGACACCGAATCCGCCAAGCTCACCGGCGAAGCCAACGTGATCGTCGCCGGCCACGCGCTCCGCAAGCACGGCTGCAAGACCGTCATCATCAAGAAGGGCGAACACGGCGCTGTCCTCTTCCATGAGGAGGGCCGCTTCATGCTGCCCGCCTACCCCGTCACCGAGCTGCGCGACCCCACCGGGGCCGGCGACAGCTTCGCCGGAGCCCTGCTGGGCTATCTGGCCTCGGCCGGGACGACCGACTTCGCGACCCTCAAGCAAGCCATGGTCTACGGCACCGCCGTCGCCAGCCTGACCGTCGAGGCCTTCTCGACCGACCGCCTGGCCAAGGCCGGCTGCCGCGAGATCCGGGCCCGCCGCAAGGAGCTCCTGAAGCTGATCAAGGCCTAGCCCCGCTTCCGGCCCAGGAGGCGCCAGAGGAAGAAAAGCAGGATGCCCGAGAAGACCAGGTCGCCGGCCACCAGCGGCCAGACCTTGGGAAGCTTGCTGGCGAACAACGCATAGACCAGGAAGCCGGCCTGCAGGAAGATGACCAGGGCGAGGAGTGGCACGAAGCGGCGGAGCTTCGCCAAGGGATCGGGGTCGCTCATGCGAATTGGCGGCGATGGGCTTCGGCCAGGCCGAGCAGGGTCAGGTGAGGCTCATGCGTCACGCGCGTCTGCCAGGAGGCCGGGAGGTAGACCGCGGCGCCCCCGGTGACGATGACCTTGGGCGGCGGGGACCCCTGGCGGACGAGCTCGGCGCAGACGCCATCGAGCAAGGCGCCGATCATCCCGGCGAAACCGAGGGCGCAACCGGAACGCATCGCGTCGACGGTCGACTTGCCGATCGCCGGGCCGCCGAGGAGGGAGGCCGGGTCGAGCGCGGGCAGCAAGGCCGTACGCTCATGGAGATACTGCGTCATGACGCCGAGG
>RFRI01000207.1 GCA_009924535.1 Verrucomicrobiota bacterium | reverse complement strand
TGCCGTTGCGGTCGGAGGTCGCGAGCAGGATGCCGTCCGGGCTGAACTGGGCGCCGGTCACCCATTCGGTGTGCTTCGAGATGAGGTAAAGCTGCTCACCGGTCGCGACGTCGAAGCACTTCACCTTCTTGGCGTTGGTCGCGAGGACGACCTTGCGGTGGTCGGGCGAGATGTCGGCCGACATCACCTGGTCGAACTCCTTGCCGATCTCGGTGACGCGCTTGCCCGTCTTCACGTCCCAGACGATGGCATGGCCGATCTTGCCGCCACGGCCGCCGCCCATGACGAGCAACGAACCGTTGGCGCTGAACTTCAGCGAGCGGGCGTAGCCTTCCGGATAGGGAAGAATGCCGGCCAGCTCTCGCGAATCGGTATCGTAGAGCAAAATCTGTTTCTGGCCGGCGACGGCGAGGAGCGAAGTCCACGGGCTCGCCGCCATCGCCGTGACGGCGGACGTGCGCGGGGTGACGATGACCGGCTCGAGCAGGATGTTCTCGGGACGGGCCACCGGGCCGGTCGGCTTGCCCGAACCTCCGGCGAAAGTCAGGTCGACCTTAGGTCGGTTGGATTTCTTCGCGAGGCTGCCCTTGGCCTGGAGCACCCCGCCGGCGATCCACTTGGAAAGCAGGGCCAGGTCCTTGGCCTCCAACGGCGCGCCTTCCGGCGGCATGTAAGGTTCTTCCTTCTTGGCGCTGCAGGTCCAGAGGCGGCTCGCCTGCGGGTTGCCCGCGTCGACGACCGCGCCGCCGCTGCCGCCGTTCATCAGGCCGGAATAGCTGGTCAGCTCGAGGCCGCCCTTCTTCTTGTCCGGGTTATGGCAGGAGAAGCACTTGTTCTCGAGGAGCGGCCGGATGTGGTCGTCGTAGGTCAGCTTCTCGTTGTCCTGCGCCATGGCGGAGGTCGCGACAAGGCCGGCGGCCAAGATCAGGCAACGGCGGGAGAGCCAACGGTGACTCGGGGAAGCGACGGACATGCGGACGGACGGATCAGTGGTTGAAGTAGAATTCCTTCGAGTTCATCAGCGCCCAGAAGGCGTCTTCGAGCACGACCTGACGGTTGGCCGGATCGGCCGCGATGGCGGCGGCCACGGACTTCGCCTCGATCTCGGCGGGGCGACGCCCGAAGACGCGCAGGAAGAGCTCGTTCACGATCTCGTCGTCCTTCTTGCCGGCGGCGATCAGCTTCTCGACCACCTGGCCGCGACGGATGCGGTCGTTGACCGCGTCGCCGTTCATGAGGTGGAGGGCCTGGGACAGGTTCGGATCGGTCTTCACCTCGGTCGAGGCGACGGACTCGCGCTTCGAACGGCCGAAGGTCGTGAGGAAGTAGTTCGAGACGGCGCCGTCGGCGATCTGGACGGCGCGGGCGCCGACCGGCAGGCCCTGGAACTTGTTCGGGGTCTCGGTGATCTGGGAGATGGCGTCGAGGAGCACTTCGGCGCGGACGCGGCGGACCTGGGCGCGGGCGAAGTTCACCTTGTCGCCGGCGTTGGTCTCGTTGGTCTTCGAGCTGCGCTGGTAGGCCGCCGAGGCGGTGATGTCGCGGACGAGCTTGCGGACGTCGTACTTGTACTCGGTCAGGTGGGCGGCCAGCTCGTCGAGGAGCTCGGTATTGGACGGCGGGTTGGAGACGCGCACGTCGTCGACCGGATCCACGACGCCGACGCCGAGGAAGTGGGCCCAGACGATGTTCGCGATGTTGCGGGCGAAGAACGGATTACGCGGGGAGGCGAGCCATTCGGCCATCACGCGACGGCGGTCGTCGCCGGGCTTGAGGTCAGGCTCCTCGCCGCCGAGGAACTTCGGCTTCACGTTCTTCTTGGTCAGGAAGTGCTGCGTCTCGCCGCCTTTGCTGTTGAACACGATGAGCTCCTGCGGGTCGTCGGTCGTCTTGCGGCCGATCTGGGCGAAGAAGGCGTTGAAGCCGTAGTAGTCGTTCATCGTCCAGCGGTCGAACGGATGGTTATGGCACTGGGCGCACTGGATGCGCATGCCCATGAAGACCTGGGCGACGTTCTCCGACAGCTTCAGGCGGTCGAGCTCGCTCTGGTAGTAGTTCACCGCCGGGACGGACACCGTGCCGCCGTTGGCGGACAGCAACTCGACGACGATCTCGTTGATCGGGCGGTTCTTGCCGATCTCGTCGGCCAGCCAGTTGTAATACAGGAGCGCGTTCTTGTAGAAGGGCGGCGCGTTGTTGCCGGCGTTGATGCCGGAGCGGATCTGGAGCAGCTCGGCCCACTTCATCACCCAGAGCTCGGTGAACTCCTTGCGCTGCAGGAGCGCCTCGACGAGCTGCGTGCGCTTGTCCGGTCGCTTGTCCTCGACGAAGGCCTGGAGCTCGGCCGGCTTCGGGTAGAGGCCGACGACGTCGATGTAGACGCGGCGTACGAACTCCTCGTCGGTGCAGACGCCGGAAGGCACGATGCGCAGGCGGTGCAGGCGCTCATTGACGGCCTTGTCGACGTAGTTCACCTCGGCGACCTTCGGGCGCTCGTAGACGAGGCCCTTCGGGATGACGATCACCTGCGCGGTCACGCTGAAGACGTTGAAGCGGGCGAGCATGAAGGCCGCGCCGCGGTCGCCGGACTTGACGACGCCGTCCTTGCCGATGGAGGCGACGGGGTCGTTGTTCGACATGAAGAGCGCGAGGTTCGTCACGTCGCGGTCGGTGCCGTCGGAATAGGTGGCGCGGACGGTGATCTGCTGGGTGGCGGCCTTGCCTTCGAGGACGATCTGCTTCGGGTAGACCTCGATGCCGGTGACCTTGGCGATGTCGGCCGGGTCGTCTTTCGCGCCGTTGGAGATCCATTCGAGGATGGTCTTGTTGTACGGCGAATCCGCGTCGTAGAGCTTGTTGCCGGAGTGCGGCACGGCGCCGACGACCTTCTCGACGAGCGTGCTCTCCTCAGGGATGGCGAGATTGATGCGACGGCCGATCATCTCGCGGGTGAGGCGGATGTAATCGCCGTCCGGATCCATGCCGAAGAGGGAGAGGCGGAAGCCGTCCTTGCCGCGGGCGGCGCCGTGGCAGCCGCCGCTGTTGCAGGTCGAGCGCATGAAGACCGGCATGACATCGAGACGGAAGGAGACGGCGCGGTCTTTCTGGCCGTCCTTGACCGCGACGGGAATGCGGGCGGTGCGGCCGCCGATCGCGGCGACGACCTCGGTCTTGCCGGCCTCGGCGACGGCATGCACGGAATAACCGTCGAACTTCGCGACCTTCTGGTCGGCGATGCTCAGGTCGGCGAAGGCGGTCACGTCGCGGGTGGTGGCGTCCTTGAAGGTGGCGAAGACGACGATACGGTGGAAGTCGCGCTTGGTCTCGAGGCTGAGGGACTCGGGGAAGATCTCGAGCTTCTCGAGCGTGGCGAGCTTCTGCGTGAGCTCGGCCTTGGCTTCCTCCTTGGCCTTGTCCTTGGAGGCGAGGGTGACGCCGGCGGGCCAGGCGGCGCCTTCGGCGACCCAGCGGCGGATCACGTCGATCTCGGCGGCCGGCAACGGGCCGTTCTTGGGCGGCATGAGGTCGTCATGGTCCTTCGGCAGCGTGAGGCGCTTCACGAGCTCGCTCTTTTCGGCGTCGACGCCGATCAGCGCGTGGCCGCTCTCGCCGCCCTTGAGAAACGTCTC
>RFRI01000206.1 GCA_009924535.1 Verrucomicrobiota bacterium | reverse complement strand
CCATTGTAGAGAGGGAACGGGGACCTAGCCCGGGCCCAGGGAATAACGGCATATTTATGGCATTTACTCGTTTAACTGCCAGATAGCCCTATTTTGCTCGTTTTAGGGCTTACCGACCTTGGGCTAGTTCAAGGCGAAGCTGCGAATAACACCCCCAGACCCTGAGTCTGACCCTTACCCAGGGTAAAGCCCTAACCCTTGATCATCAATAGCCCCCAGCTTTATTCACAGGGGGTTGTGAATGAAGGTGGGTAAAAGAGTCGTAAAATCGGGGAGGGGAATTTTAAGCAAAAGGTGCTTGATTTTGTTACGGCCCTGTATCAATAGTATCTCCGCTATGAAGCATATCCTCCCGATCCTCACCATCACGACCCTCGCCGCCGCTGCCTCCGCGCAGTCGGCTTCGTCCGGTCTCTCCTACAACCGCGTTGGCCTCGGCTACAACACGGACAGCAAGGGCTACTCCCTCTCGGCTTCGGCCCTGATCGGTGGCTCGAACTTCCTCGTGTCTGCTGGCACCACCATCGGTGGCAACAACACCGGTAACGGCACCGACACCGTGTCCCTCGGCTACGTTTTCAAGAACGTCGCTCTCGGCGCTGACGCCACCGTCTCCGTTGGTTCCAACGAGTCCTACGGCCTCAACGTCCGTAAGGACCTCGGCAGCAACATCGAAGGCGCTGTCTCCTACAACCGCGTCGCCAAGAATGACGTCTGGGGTGCTGAACTCGCCTACAACGTGAGCAAGCAGGTCCAGCTCGCCGTGGGTTACTCTGACAGCAACGCCTCTGGCGCTGCCGGTAACGGTCAGACCAGCATCACCGCTCGCTACAACTTCTAATCTTCGGATTAGAGGCTGATCACAAGGGCCCCGGAAACGGGGCCCTTTTTGTTGGTTTAGGAAATCGGCTCCTGGGCAATTGTGACAGGATGATGACAAAATCGCACTTTTTTGTTGTTTTACGCTCAACCGTGCCTACAACCCACCATGCATATGAAGCACATCCTCCCGATCCTCACCCTCACGACCCTCGCCGCTGCTGCCTCCGCCCAGGCTGCTGCTCCGGCCGCTGGTCTCAACTACAACCGCGTTGGTCTCGGCTACAACACCGACACCAAGGGCTACAGCCTCTCGGCCACCGCCGTTCTCGGCTCCTCCAACTTCTGGGTTGGCGCCTCCTCCACCATCGGTGGTGCTGGTACCACCAATGGTACTGACTCCGTCGCCATCGGTTACCTCTTCGCCAACGCCATCGCCGGCGCTGACGCCACGGTCTCCGTCGCTTCCAACGAAGCCTACACCCTCGGCCTCCGCAAGGCTCTCGGTAACAACCTCGAAGCTGCCGCCTCCTTCGGCCGCAACTCCGCCAAGAACAACGTCTGGTCCGCTGAAGTCGCTTACAACGTGAGCAAGCAGATCCAGCTCGCTGTTGGTTACACCGACGCCCAGAAGACCGCCGGCACCACGGACCTCACCGTTCGCTACAACTTCTAATCTTCGGATCAGAAGCTGAACGAAGGGCCCCGGCAACGGGGCCCTTTTTGTTTTCAGGGGTTATCGGCCACCGAGGCCCTTCGCCACCGCTGCCTGCAGCTGGTCGAAGAGCGCGTAGCGACGGGCGTAGAGCGGACGTTTGTTCGCTTTGATCTCCTCGCGCGTGCGACGCACCTCGCGTAACGGCAGTTCGAACCAACCTTCTTCCGCGGGCTGGCCGTCGGCTTCGGCCCACATACCGTCGTAATTGAAGGAGATCTTATTCCAAGGCACATGAATCATGTGCTTGGCGTTGCTCATCTGGATCGAGTTCCCGGCTCCGAGCAGGCGAGCAAAGCCCAGGGTGCTGACGACCTCCTGGAGGGCGAAGATGGCCATGGCCTTGGCCCGGACGCCGTGCATCGCCTTGGCCGAAGCCTTGATCGTGACCTCATTGGCGCCGCTGCCGCCTTGGATGGCGCCCGCGTAGGCGATCCACTTGCCGTCGATCTCCTCCACGGAAAAAGCGATGGAACAGAGCTCGCCGCCGATCTGGTCGCAGAAGACACGCAGGGTCCATTCGCCTTCGCGGCGGAAGCGGTCATCGGAGGCCAAGGCGAAACGGATCGTGCCCGACTCTTCGCCCAAGGGCACTTCGGCGAAGGTGTAACCGACGTTCTTCTGGGCGAGGAGCGCATCCAGCAAGGGGCCGGGGTGGGCTTGCGCGAAGCGGTAGGAGTCGGTGAGGACTTTGACCTTCTTCTGGCCGTTCCAGCGGGTGGAGAGGTAGCCGAGGAGGGTCCGGTGCCAGAGCATCGGATTGGCTTCGGCGAACGCACGGTTCTCCGGGCGGAGCAGGAAGCCGACCCAAGCCGAGAAGGAACGATGGCTGGCCATCGCCGTGAAAGCCCGCCCGACGCATTTGGCCACGATCGAGTTCCACGCGCGTTCGGCGTGGATCTGGCGGGAGAGGCTCCAAGCGCACGCAAACGAGCCGAGCGGAGAGGAAGGGGGCTGGGAGGGGACGAGCAGGGACATGAGGACGACCGCGATGGACGGAGCGTGGGTCCTCGCGCTCGCTGGGGCGATACTAGAACGATTGAACTTTAAATCTGATTCGACTCGGCACCCCGGGATAAAATTACGCAGGCTCAGAGGCCCTCGCGGCCCGGGCGGCCCTTGGGCGGCACGCTGATGCCTTTGGAGCGGAAGAACTCGCTGAGCACTTCGGAGCGGGCTTCGGCCATCCGGTTCTTCTTCACGTCTTCCGGTGTCAGGAGCTTCTGGCGCTCGGTCATGATGCGGCGGAGCTGCATGAGCGCGGACTGCTGGAGCTGGCGGACGCGTTCGCGGGTGAGTTTAAAGAGGTCGCCGACCTCTTCGAGCGTCAGCGGGCTTTCGCCGTTGAGTCCGAAGCGGTGCGTCAGGATCTCAGCTTCGCGAGGCTCCAGGGCGGTGAGCATCTCGGCGATCTCCGCGTTGTCGGATTTTCCGCGGAGCGTCTCGAAGGGCGTGCGTTCCGATTCGTCCTTCACTAGGTCGCCTAGCGTCGCGTCGCCTTCGACGCCGACCGGCTGGTCGAGGGAGGCGGCACGGTTGGCGATGGACTGCATGTGCACGACCTTTGAGAGCGGAATCTCCATCGCCATGGCAATCTCGTCGTTATGCGGCTCGCGGCCGATCTCGACGGTGAGGCGGGCGGTCACGCGACGCATCTGCGCGATGCGGTCGACCATATGGACCGGTAGGCGGATCGTCTTCCCGTTCGAGGCGAGCGCGCGCTTGATGGCCTGCTTGATCCACCAGGAGGCGTAGGTGCTAAGCTTGCCGCCCTTATCGGGGTCGAAGCGTTCGACGGCCTTGATCAGGCCGAAGTTACCTTCGCTGATGAGGTCCATGAGCGACAACCCGAAATTATCGTAGTCCTTCGCGATGCGCACGACCAGGCGAAGGTTCGACTGGATCATCTTCTGCCGGGCGGCTTCGTCGCCCTTGAGCACGCGACGCGCCAGCGCGGTCTCTTCTTCCAATGTCAGCAGCGGTGTCTTGCCGATCTGGTCGAGGTAATAGCGGATCGGCGAGCGCTCCTCCGTCGACAACTCTTCCCATGGCAGGCCAGGTTCCGTCGGATCGGTATCCCGATCAGGGATAGGGGTC
>RFRI01000205.1 GCA_009924535.1 Verrucomicrobiota bacterium | reverse complement strand
GGAGCAGGCGCAGGCCCTTGGTCTCGGCCCATTCGGCGAGCGGGCGATGATGGCCCTTGCGGGAGCGGACGAGCGGGGCCGCCACGAGGAGCGACCCTTTCTTCAGCGACTTCGCCTTCTTGGAGACAAGGCGAACGACCGCATCTTCGGTCATCTCCTCGAGCGGTTCGCCGGTGGTCGGGCTGTGGAGCACGCCGGCGCGCGCGAACAGCACGCGGAGGTACTGGGCGACTTCGGTGACCGTCGCCACGGTGGACTTCGCGGAGCCGCGCGTCACGCGTTGCTCGATGGCGACCGTCGGGGGCAGGCCCGTGAGCGAATCGATGTCCGGCTTCGGCAGCTGTTCGACGAACTGGCGGGCGTAGGCCGAGACGCATTCCAGGAAGCGCCGCTGGCCTTCGGCGAAGAGGATGTCGAACGCGAGGGACGATTTACCTGAGCCTGACACGCCGGTCATCACCGTGAGCGAACCGTGCGGGATCTCCAGGGAGACGTCCTTCAGGTTATGTTCGCGCGCGCCGCGCAAGGAGATGGAAGTCGGACGCGGCTTGCTCGCCGTGGTCGAGGCGGAGGCGAAGGCGTCATCGCCTTGCGCCAAGAAGCGGCCCGTGACCGTGCCGGCCTGGGCGACTTCGGCGGGCGTGCCTTCGGCGACGAGGAGGCCGCCGGCGGGCCCGGCCTCGGGTCCCATCTCCAGGAGCCAGTCGCAGGACTTCAGCACGTCGAGGTGGTGTTCCACCACGATCAGCGAATGGCCGGCCTCCGTGAGGCGATGCAGCAGCCCGATCAGGCGCGACACGTCCTCGCGATGCAGGCCCGTGGTCGGTTCATCGAGCAGGAGGAGGGCGCCAGGCTTGCGCGTATCGATCTTGGAAAGGTAGCGGACCAGCTTCAGGCGCTGGGCTTCGCCGCCGGAAAGCGTCGTGAGCGGCTGGCCCATCGAGAGGTAACCGAGGCCGACTTCCTCCAGGCAGGCGAGCTGGGCGGAGGCCGGCGTGCGTTCGCCGAGGAACCGGCGCGCCTCCGTCACCGACATCGCGAGCAGGTCGCCGACGGACTTGCCGTCGTACTGGAAGCTCAGCACCTCGTCGCGGAAGCGCTTGCCGTTACAGGAGGGGCAGGGGAGCGCGACGTCCGAGACGAACTGCATCTCCACCGTCTCCCAGCCCGCGCCGCCGCAGCGTTCGCAGCGGCCTTCGCCGGCGTTGAAGGAAAAGTGGGAAGGCGTGAGGCCGGCGGCCTTCGCTTCGGCCGAGTTGCCGAGCAGCGTGCGGATCGCGTCCCAGGCGCCGACATAGAGCGCCGGGTTGGAGCGGGGCGTACGGGTCGCGGGAGATTGATCGACGAGCGCGACCTCGGCCGGCTCCTTGTCGAACTTCACCCATCTCAGTTCCTTGGCTTCGTCGCCTGATTCCGGATCGCGTCGGCCGATGACCTGATGGAGCAGCGTCGACTTGCCGGAGCCTGAGACGCCACAGAGTCCGACCAGGCGGCCGAGCGGAATCGAGCAGGCGAAGTCGCGCAGATTGTTGACCGTCGCGCCGCTGACGCGGAGACGCGGCGTCGTGTCGCCAACCGGGCGTGGAGCGCGCGATTCGGAGACACGGCGACCCGAGAGCCAGTTGCCCGTGGCGGAATCCTTGATCTTCAGGATGCCCTTCGGGACGCCTTGGTAGAGAAGATGACCGCCTTCGGCGCCGGGTCGCGGGCCGATCTCGATGAGCCAGTCGGCGGCACGCATCACAGATTCGTCGTGTTCAACGACCACCACCGTGTTGCCTTGTTCGACGAGGCTGCGGAGGATGCCGACCATGCGCGAAAGGTCGCGCGCGTGCATGCCCACGCTTGGCTCGTCGAGGACGAAGACCGTGTCCGCGAGGCAAGCGCCGAGGCAGGAGGTCAGGTTGACGCGTTGGACTTCGCCGCCCGAGAGCGTCCGCGAGAGACGGTCGAGCGCGAGGTAGCCGAGTCCGACCGCCTCGAGGTAGCCGAGTCGGGCGAGGATGGCTTCGAGCGCGTGGTCGGCCGGATGGCGGGAGTCCTTCGGCGCCAGCGGCGCGAGCAGCGCGCGGAGATCCGAGACCGGCGAAGCGTAGAGCTCCGGCAGGGACTTGCCCTGCCAGCGCCAGAAGAGCGATTCCTCGCGGAAGCGGCGGCCTTGGCACTTCGGGCAGGACTCGTAGGCGCGCCAGCGCGAGAGGAAGACGCGCACGTGCATCTTGTAGGTCGTCCCCTCCAGCCAGCGGAAGAAGCCGCGGATACCGTACCACTTCGAATCGTATTCGCCCGGCACGTACCCCGGCTCGCCGTTCTCGACGAACTTGCGGTGCGCGGCGGAAAGTTTCTTCCACGGCACGTCGAGCGGGATGGCCGCCTTCCGGCAGGCGCGCACGAGGTCCTTCTGCGATTCGCCGTAGACGTTGCCTTGGAACGGCGCGATCGCGCCTTCTGCGAGCGTCAGCGCCGGGTTCGGGATGATCTTGTTCCAGTCGAGCCCGATGACGCGGCCGAAGCCGCGGCATTCCGGACAGGCGCCGACGGGCGAGTTGAACGAGAAGAGCGCCGGCGAGGCCGGGCGGAACTTGCGTCCGTCGACCGGCGATTCGAGGGCTTCGCTGTAGCGGGAGAGCTCGTGGCCTTGGTCGTCGAGCAGGCGGAGGCGCGCGCCGCCGAGGCGGAAAGCCGCGAGCGCGGCTTCATGGAAGCGCGAGGCCTGGTCGGCCGTGATCGTCACGCGATCCTGGATCACGAGCAGTTCGGTCGCGTCGGCCGGAATCTCGTCTTCTGTCAGGCGGATGCGTCGGCCCGACGCGAAAGCTCGGCTGAAACCCGCCTTCGAGAATTCTTCCGCGATCGTCTTCCAGCCCAGCGACTCCGGTTTCGAGACCGCGAAGGCGAGCGAGAGCGACTGTCCGGGGAAGCGGGTGAGGGAATCGAGCCAAGCGGCATCGGGTCCGCGCGGGACGATGACCTGACCGCTGGCCGGGTCGACGAGGTCGGCGCGGTGGGCGAACCAGACTTTGAACCAGTCGCACAGTTCGGTCATCGTGCCGACCGTCGAGCGCGAGGTGCGGACCGCGTTGCCTTGCTTGATCGCGACGGACGGACGGACGTTCTCCGCGGAGTCGAGGGCCGGCGACGGGAGCAGTTCGAGGAACTGGCGGACGTAAGGGCTGAACGTCTCGACGTAGCGGCGTTGACCCTCGGCGTGGAGCGTGTCGAAGACCAAGGAGGACTTGCCGGCGCCGCTGAGGCCCGTGACCACGACCAGCTTGCCGACGGGGATGTCCACGTCGAAACCCTTCAGGTTGTTCTGGCGGACGCCGCGGAGGCGGATGGCGTCTGGTCGGGGGGCGGACATCGGACCCTCCATCGGACACGAAACCGTCCGCTTGGCAAACCTGCTAACGCACTCGGCAGCGAATCACGCCCTGCGGCGTGGCGACCGCCTTGACTTTGATATCATGCGGCTCGACGGGGAGGCGTGACACCAGCTGGAAGGCGTGGGCATGGCCGAGCAGGAAGGTCTTGCGCGGCGGCTTGGCCAGCAGCCGATCGTAGAAGCCGCCGCCGAACCCGAGACGACGGCCGGCGCCGTCGAAGCCCAGGCCGGGCACCAGGACCAGACCGG
>RFRI01000204.1 GCA_009924535.1 Verrucomicrobiota bacterium | reverse complement strand
TCTCCGTCCTCGAGAACGCCGCGTTCTCGCTCGACGCCGAAAAACTCCCGGCCGCCGAGATCAAGGCCCGCGCCCTCGAGGCGCTCAGGCTCGTCGGCGCCGAAGCCTGGGCCGCCCGCCGTCCGCAGGAACTTTCTGGCGGCCAACAGCAACGCATCGCGCTCGCCCGCGTGCTGGCGCTGCGTCCGAAACTCCTCCTGCTCGACGAGCCCCTGAGTAACCTCGACGCCGCTTCGCGCCTCGAGGTCCGCGAAGTCATCCGTAAGCTCGTCCGCACGACCGGCGTGACGGTGCTCTGCGTACTGCACGACCAGAAGGACGCCTTCGCGATGGCCGACCGCCTCGCGATCATGCATGAAGGCCGCATCGTCCAGGCTGGACTGCCCATCGACCTTTATCGCCGCCCGGCCGACAGCTGGATCGCGACCTTCCTTGGATCTGCGAACCTCATTCCTGGCAAGGTCACCCAGGTCGGCGCCGGCGAGTTCGTCGCCGAGACCGCCGTCGGCGAAGTACGCGGCGCGCTGGCGACGCCGGAGAGCGCCCCGGCTGCCGGCGCGAAGATCGTCGTCTGCGTACGCCCTGAGTGCCTGAAGCTCGACTTCATGGCGCCCGACGAGAACGCCTTTGCAGGGTCGATCACGGCCTCGCTCTTTCAGGGCGATGTCTCGCTGCACGATTTCAAGACCAAGGAAGGCGTAATCCTCAAGATCTCCGAAGCCAATCCGCGCCAGCGGGTCGGCTCGAAGGCCACCGTCTTTGCCTGGGCCGAGCCCGAGGACGTCGTCGGGCTCAACCGCTGATTTTCAGGAACTATAGGTGGACGGGATGGTCTGTTTATGGACACTTCCCGCACCCCTATGAAACTCCGTCTCCTCACCGTCGGCCTGCTCGGACTTTGCGCCCTGGCTTCCGCCGCCCTCGTCGATAACAAGAACCAATCCGCCATCTCGTCGGGTGCCGACAAGCCCGAGAACGCAAACAAGCCCAAAGTCCTCGTGATCATCGGCGACGCCACCGAGCTGCTCGACACGATGTACCCGGTCTACCGCCTTCAGGAAGCCGGTTTCCAGCCGGTCTTCGCCTCCATCGAGAAGCGTGTCTACCAAACCGTCCTCCACGAAGTGAAGCCGGGTTGGACCATCACCAAGGAGTGGGAAGGCTACACGATCAACTGCGATATCGCCTTCAAGGACATCAAGCCCGAGGAATATGCCGGCATCTTCTTCAGCGGCGGCCGCGGCCCCGAGTATCTGCGCGAAGATGAAGCCCTCCTGGCGGCGACCCGCTGGTTCTGGGAGCACAAGAAGCCGATGATGAGCGTCTGCCATGGCGTCGAGATCGTCGCCCGCGCCGGCATCGTGAAGGGCCTGCACATGGCCACCGTGCCGAAGTGCAAGTTCGACCTCGAGGTCTGCGGCGGTATCTTCGTCAACGCCCCGGTCGTCATCGACGGCAACATGGTCAGCGGCCGCACGTTCCATGACCACGGCTCGTTCGTCGGTCCGTGGATCAAGATGCTCGAAGCCCAGCGCGACAAAAAGTAAGCCCATGCTTTCCCGCCGCGATTTCCTCCGCACCGTCCCGGCCGCCGCGGTCTTCGCGGCGCTCTCGGCCAAGGCCCAGGCCAAGGACGACTTCAAGATCCGCTACACGTTGTCTTCGGCGCTCTACGGCACGATGCCGCTCGACGTCATCCTGCCCGAGGTCGCCAAGACCGGCGCGGAGTCGATCGATATCTGGTGCAAAGTCCATGGCGACCAGCGCGAGCAGGCCACGGCGCTCGGTGAAGAAGCCTTCGCGGCCCTGCTGAAGAAGCACGGCGTGCGCGTCGGATCCAGCACCCGTTACCCGCTCGGCCCGTTCAAGCTCCAGGAGGAGATGGCATGGGTGAAGAAGCACGGCGGCGACCTCGTCGTGTGCGGCTGCGTCGGCCCCAAGAATCCCGAAGGCGCCGCCGCCAAGGCCGCGATCGCCAAGTTCCTTGAGGACATGAAACCGCACGTCGCCAAGGCCGCCGAGCTCGGCGTGACCATCGCGGTCGAAAACCACGTGAACCAGGCGCTGCATCACCCGGATTCCATCAAGGCGTTCGCGGACCTGAACACCTCGCCGAACCTCGGGATCGCCTTCGCCCCGCATCACCTGCACGAATGGCAGGATCAGATTCCTTCACTCATCCGCTACGCCGGTGCGAAGAACCTCCCGTTCATCTATTTCCAGGAGCACTCCGAGGGCATCTTCAAGAAGGCCAGCAAGGAGGTCGAGATGCAGCAGCTGCCGGGCAATGGTGGAGGCCTCGATTACCGGCTCGTCGTCAAGGCGCTCCGCGACGTCCGTTTCAAGGGCGTGGCTGAGATCTTCATGCACCCGACCCCGCGCGGTATTCCGATCCTGCCGACCGTTGGCGAGATTACCGCGGCCGTGAACAAGTCCCGCGCCTACCTGGATAAGTGTATCCTCGAGACGGCATGATGCTGCGCGTCGCGATCCTGCTGGGCGCGGCCGCGCTGGGCGCCGAACCTCTCGTCACCGGCTTCGAGCGCTTCCACGCCGCGACACCGACGGCCGAAGGCGGACGTCTACTCTACAACGAGCTCGGTTGCGTCAATTGCCACGGTGGCGACACCGGACTGCCGGCTATGCACGGTCCCGCGCTCGCGATGGTCACCCAGCGCGTCCGTTCCGAGTGGCTCCGAAAATTCATCGTGAATCCCGCGTCGGTACATCCTGGCGCCGTCATGCCCCAGGTGTTGGCCAAGGCCGACGCCCAGACGCTTGTCGCGATCGAGCACTATCTCGCCTCGCTGAAGCCCAAGGCCGCGACCAAGGCCGCCGCGAAGATCATGCACGTGAACGGCGCCCGCGGCGGTGAACTGTTCAATACGCTGGGTTGCGTTGCCTGCCATGCTCCCGGCAAGGATTTCATCCCGGCTGAAGGCGTGCCCAAGGCTTCCGAGTTTACGCACCGAAGCGTTGGCTTCGGTGACCTTAAAGCGAAGTACAGCCTCGATAGCCTCGGCGCTTATATTCTCGATCCGCTGAAGGTACGCACCGACGGACGTATGCCGAAGATCGTCATGGACCGTCAGGACTCCATCGACATCGCCGGCTACCTCCTGGAGTTCCAGGGCAGCGACGGACGGATGGATACTCCGGTCGTAGCGCTCACTGAAGACAAGAGCCTTGCGATCGCGGGACGTAAGGCCGTCGTCGCGGCCCGGTGCGCCGCCTGCCACGAATTACCTAAGGATGCCGCCGCCAAGCCGGTGGTCTTGAAGATGGCCGAAGGCGGATGTCTCGAGGCCGATCACGCCAAAGGCCCGCGTTACCAGCTATCCGAGGAACAGCGCGCCTCGTTGAAGCTTTTTCTCGCGAAGAAGGACGAAGTCGCTTCGCCCAAGCTCGCCGCTGAACTCACGTTGCAGGCGCTCAACTGCGTGGCTTGCCATGAACGCGACGGCAAGGGCGGTCCCGATGCCGGGCGTAAGCCCTATTTCCAGGGCGACCATAATCTCGGTGACACCGGTCGCTACCCGCCGCCCCTCACTGGCGTAGGCGGCAAGCTCCGTCCCGAATGGCTGGCCAAGGTGCTGGCTGGCGAGAATCGCGTACGCCCTTACCTCAAGACCAAGATGCCGCAGTATGG
>RFRI01000203.1 GCA_009924535.1 Verrucomicrobiota bacterium | reverse complement strand
ATATTCGCGGTTGGAGAGCCGGCGCAGGACGGTGCGCGAACCGGAGCTCTGTAGCGTGGTCTCGGCCGCCGCGGTGCCGTCACGCAGGGCGCGGATCGCCATGAGTCGCTCATCGTCGGTCGGCTGGTCGGCCTTCTTCGGCGGCATGTCGCGCAGCGTCAGCTGGTCGATGATCTCTCTCGCCTCGATCACCTGAGGGAGCGTCTTCAAAGGCAGCGCGAATTTATCGAAAACACGGTCGCCCTTATGGGCGTCGGCGTCGTGGCACTCCGCGCAGTAGCGGCCCAGGAACTTATCGACGGATTTCGTCGGCGTCTCGGCGGCGTGCGTGGGGGCGGCCGCCAAGACTGCGGACAGGACCACCAAGGTTCGGAATGCCGACATCGACGTCACGAGCGAGGTCCGAGGTCCGGGTCAGGCGAACCGTCCCGTGCTGCTGCCGAAGGCATGCGTCTCGACGCCCATCTTCTGGGCGATGTCGACGAAGAGGTTGCAAAGCGGGACCTTGTGATTGACCTCGCGGGAGACTTCGCGGAATTGGCCGTGCTTGTAGCCGCCGCCCGCCAGGAAGATGGGTAGGTCGGTGTTGCGGTGCGAGTTGGCGTCGCCCATGCCGCTGCCGAAGAGCACCGTGGTGGAGTCGAGCAACGTGCCTTCGCCGTCCTTCATCTGCGCGAGGCGACCGACGAACTTACCGTACTGCGCGATCTGATAACGCTCGAGGGTGATCAGGGCGGCGATGGACTCGGGATCGTTGCCGTGGTGGGAGATGCCGTGGTAATCCTTCTTGATGCCCAGGTGCTGGGGGAGGAAGTCGCCGCCGATCTCCAGGGTGGCGATACGGGTGCTGTCGGTCTGCAGCGCGAGCGCGATGAGCTCATACATCAGCGGCAGGTCGTCGACGGCGTTGCGGTTGGCCGGCTTGGCGAACGGTGCCGTCGGCTTGGGGAGATGGGTCCAGCGCTGGCGCAGTTCGAGGCGCTTTTCGACATCACGCACCGAGGTGAAGTATTCTTCGAGCTTGGCCTTGTCCTCCTGGTTGACCTGTCCCGAGAGGCGCTTCGCCTCTTCGCGTACCGAGTCCAGGATCGAGGCCTGCACGCGGTTTTCTTGTTCGCGACGTGTCCGTCGGTCGGCGGAGTCGCTGGCGAAAAGCTTGTCGAACAGTTCGGCGGGGTTGGTGACCGGCGGCACGCGGACGCCGGACTTCGTCCAAGCGAGCTGGCAGCCGCCGTGGATGCCGCCCTCGGAGCCGACGGTGAGAGAGGGGAAGCGGGTCTGGTGGCCGATCTCCTCGGCGAGGAACTGGTCGATCGAGACATTGCCCGTCGGGCGGTTCTGTGCTTCGGAATTCAGCACGCCGGAAAGGAAGGAATGCACCGCGAAGTGGCCGCCCTTGACGCCGTGGTCGAGGCCGCGGAAAACGGTCATCAACTCGCGCTGCTCCCAGACCGGCTCCAGCAGGGTCGTCTTTTCGTAATCGCGCCCGGTGGTCTTCGGGAAAAGTTGCTTGGTCTGGTAGCCGAGCAGGTTGCCGATCGCTACGAAGCGGCGGGCGCCGATGCCGGCTCCTTTGGCCACCTCCACGGTGGGGTTGCCGCTGAGGGCCTTTGCGCTGAGCGAGCAGAGGCCGGGGAGAGCCAGGGTGGCTCCCATGGAACGGAGGATGAAACGTCGGCGATGCATGTCAGGGGCGGACTAAGCGGGGGTGTTGATGTTCTGCGATATGCCTGCTTCCCGAAGCGAGCCTTTTCTTGGCTGGCGGAGAATCAATTTCGAGGGTTGGGGCATGGGTCCTGACCTTGCTGACAGCCCTCTGCGTCCGTTGTTCCTTTGGGCGGCACGGTGATGTCGATTTGGTTGATAAATAAAACGGCCCGCCGAAAAGGCGGGCCGTGCAGGGAAGGGCGCGGGGGCGCTTACTTCTTGGCGAGGTCGAAGCGGTCGAGGTTCATGACCTTCGTCCAGGCGGCGACGAAGTCGTGGACGAACTTGGTCTTGCCGTCGGCGCTGGCGTAGACCTCGGACAGGGCGCGGAGCTGCGAGTTGGAGCCGAAGACGAGGTCGACGGCGGTCGCGTTCCACTTCACCTGGCCGGACTTGCGGTCGCGGCCTTCGAAGAAGTGCTCGCAGATCTTGGCCTTCTCCCAGACCACGGACTGGTCGAGGAGGTTGACGAAGAAGTCGTTGGTGAGGGCGCCGGGCTGCTTGGTCAGCACGCCGAGGCCCGGGAAGAGCACCGTGGTGTCGAGCACGCGCATGCCGCCGACGAGCACGGTCATCTCGGGCGGCGTCAGCGTGAGGAGCTGGGCGCGATCCACGAGATTCTCAGGGGCAGGACGATCGAGCTTGCGGCCGAGGTAGTTGCGGAAGCCATCATACTTCAGCTCCAGGAGTGCGACGGATTCGGTGTCGGTCATCGCTTGGGTGGCGTCGGTACGACCGGGGTGGAACGGTACCTTGGCCGGCACGCCTGCCTTGGCGGCGGCCGCTTCGACGGCGGCGCAACCACCGAGCACGATGAGGTCGGCGAGGGAGACCTTCTTGCCGCCGGTCTGGGCGGCGTTGAAGATCGCCTGCACCTTCTCGAGGACGGCGAGGACCTTGGCGAGTTCGGCGGGCTGGTTCACTTCCCAGTCCTTCTGCGGGGCGAGGCGGAGGCGGGCGCCGTTGGCGCCGCCACGCTTGTCGCTGCCACGGAACGTCGCGGCGGAAGCCCAGGCGGTGGTGACGAGCTGCGCGGTGGTGAGGCCGGAGGCGAGGAGCGTCTTCTTCAACGACTCGATGTCGGCCGCATCGATGAGGAGGTGGTCGACGGACGGGACGGGGTCCTGCCAGAGCTGGGCCGGGGGCACGTGCGGTCCGAGGCAGCGGGCGTAGGGTCCCATGTCGCGGTGCGTGAGCTTATACCAAGCCTTGGCGAAGGCGTCGGCGAACTCGGCCGGGTTCTCGAGCCAGCGCTTGGTGATCTTGGCGTAGGCGGGGTCGGTGCGCAGCGCGATGTCCGACGTGAACATCATCGGCGCGTGGCGCTTGGACTTGTCGTGCGCATCCGGCACGGTGTCTTTCGCGGCGCCATTCTTGGGCGTCCACTGATGGGCGCCGGCCGGGGACTGGGTGAGTTCCCACTCGTAGTTCCAAAGGTTCTTGAGGTACTCGTTGGACCAGCGGGTCGGCATGCTGGACCAAGCGCCTTCGAGGCCGCTGGTGATCGTGTCGACGCCGTTTCCCTTGCCGAAGGAGTTCTTCCAGCCGAGGGCCATCTCTTCGAGCGGGGCGCCTTCGGGTTCCGGACCGACATGGCCGTCGGGCGTGGCGGCACCGTGGGCCTTGCCGAAGGTGTGGCCACCGGCGATGAGCGCGACGGTCTCCTCGTCATTCATCGCCATGCGGGCGAAGGTCTCGCGAATGTCGCGGGCCGAAGCGAGCGGGTCGGGCTTACCGTTGGGTCCTTGGGGATTGACGTAGATCAGGCCCATCTGGACGGCGCCGAGCGGGTCGGCGAGCTGGCGGTCGCCGGTGTAGCGCTTGTCGCCGAGCCATTCGGTCTCGGGGCCCCAGTAGATGTCTTCCTGCGGTTCCCAGACGTCCTGACGGCCGCCGGCGAAGCCGAAGGTCTTGAAGCCCATGGTCTCGAGGGCGACGTTGCCGGTGAGGACCA
>RFRI01000202.1 GCA_009924535.1 Verrucomicrobiota bacterium | reverse complement strand
GGCGTCGGTGAAGCCGGCGGTGAGCGCGGCGCGCTCGTTGCCGGACTTGGATTTCTCAAGGTAGTAGGCGTAGTCGCCGGCGTAACTCGTTAGGCGGCCAGAGTGCACATGCAGGACCGTCTTGGCGATTTCGCGGATGAAGTGCACGTCGTGGCTAACGAAGTAAAGCGTGCCTTCATAGGTCTTGAGCGCGGCGATGAGCGCGTCGATCGACATGATGTCGAGGTGCGTCGTCGGCTCGTCCATCAGGAGGAAGTTGGGCGGGTTGATCAGGAGCTTCACCAGCGCGAGGCGGGATTTCTCGCCGCCGGAGAGGACCGAGACCTTCTTGTGGACGTCGTCCTTGCGGAAGAGGAAGGTGCCGAGCATGCCGCGCGCCTGCTGCTCGGTGAGCTGGTTCTCGTTCGTGCGCAGTTCCATCACGTTCTCGAGGACGGTCAGCTTGGGGTTGAGGTTGTCGACGCGGTTCTGGGCGAAATAGCCCGTGATGACGTTGCCGCCTTCCTCGCGCACGCCGCCGTTGATCGGGATGACGCCGGCGAGGATCTTGAGCAAGGTGGACTTGCCGGCGCCGTTGGGGCCGACGAGCACCGTGCGCTGGCCGCGTTCGCACTCGAAATTGAGGTCCTTGTAGACGACGTGCTCGCCATAGGCCTGCTGGACGTGCTCGAGCTTCATCACCTTCAGGCCGGAGCGCGGGGGCTGCGGGAAGCGGAACTGGATCTTCTTCAGGTCGTCCTCGGGCTCGTCGATCGCGACCTCCTCGAGGCGGGCGATCTGCTTCTCCTTGGACTTCGCGCGGGAGGCCATCGAGGCCTTGGCGCCGAAGCGGTCGACGAACGTCTGCAGGTGGGCGATCTCGCGCTGCTGGTTCTTGAACATCGCCTGCTGGCGTTCCTTGCGGGCCACGCGCTCGAGGATGAAGTCGTCGTAGTTGCCGGAGTACTCGTGCAGGCGCTGGCCGCGCAGCTCGATCGTGCCGGTGCAGAGCGCGTTGAGGAAGGCACGGTCGTGCGAGATGACGACGAGTCCGCCCGGGTAGCGCGTCAGGTAGTCCTGGAACCAGAGCAGGGCTTCCAGGTCGAGGTGATTGGTCGGTTCGTCGAGCAGCAGGAGCGTAGGCTCGCTGACGAGGAGGCGGGCGAGGTGCGCGCGCATGACCCAGCCGCCGGAGAACGTCTTCGCGAGCTTTTCGTGGTCGCTCTCGCGGAAGCCTAGCCCGGCGAGGATCTTCTTCGCGCGCGGCTCGAGGGTGTAGTCGATGTCCCAGTCGTCGTCGTTCTCAGGCTCGAGCTTGCCGCCGCTGGTGGCGATCTGGAGGATCGTCTCGTCGCCGACCGGGGCGCTTTCCTGGGGGAGGAAGCCGAAGTTCGCGCCACGTTCCCACTCGATGAGGCCTTCGTCCGGGTTGTCCTTGCCGAGGATGATGTTGAAGAGGGTGGACTTGCCCGCGCCGTTGGCTCCGACGAGTCCGAGCCGGTCCGTGCGGGCGATATTCAGCGAGACCTCCGCGAACAAGGTGCGGGGCCCGTAGGACTTGGAAATATTGGCAATCGTCAGCATCGAAGGGGCGATAAAGGGGCCTACGAGGGCGAGGTCAAGGGTCGCTTGGGCGACCGCTTGACGTCGCCCTCGAGGGGTCACGTGGGCACGAGTATCGAGTAACGGGGAAGGTTAGGTTGTCTCGGGTAGGGCTGACCACCCTTGGTCAGCCGAGGTTGAGCGAGGGCGCTCAACCCTACCTAGGGTTTTAGGTGTGGGACTTATCCCCGTGTCACCGTGCCCCCATGTCAACTTGTCCCCTCAGTTTACGACCACTTCAGCTTGCTGCGCAGGACGTCGAAATGGGTGAGCGATTTCGGGCGCAGGAGGGCGAGCTGGACCTTGGCGGTACGGATGATGAGGGGGAGGCGGCTCTGGGCCTCGAGGGTCTCGCGGCCGTCGACCGAGAGGCCGAGCTGGGCGCTGTCCTCGCTGCGGATCTCGAGTTCGGTCTCGCCGTCGAAGATCACCGAGCGGTTAGAGAGCGTGTGCGCGCAGATCGGGGTCAGGACAAGCACCGAGGCGGCGGGGTCGACGAGCGGGCCCCCGGCGGCGAGGTTGTAGGCGGAGGTGCCCGTCGGGGAGGCCATGATGAGCCCGTCGGCGCGGTATTCGTTCACGCGGGCGCCATCGGCGAGCACCGAGAAGCGGCCCATGCGGAAGACATCGCGCGTCTTGATGACGAGGTCGTTCAGGGCCAAGGTGAAGCTGCCGTCGGCGAAGCGGATCTCGAGGAGCGCGCGCTTCTCCACGCGGAAGTCGCCGGAGAGGATGGATTGGAGCGAGGCGCCGACGTCTTCGCTCGGGTAGGCCGCGAGGAAGCCGAGCTTGCCACGGTTGATGCCGAAGAGCGGCACGCCTTCCAGCGCGGCGGCTTCGGCCACGCCCAGGAAGGTGCCGTCGCCGCCGACCACGCCGCACGCGTCGGCTCCTTTGAGCGTGGCGCGGCTGATCGGCCAGCCGTCGGCGACCGTGAGGGTCACGCCGGCTTTCTGGGCGGCTTCCTGGACCGAACGCACGATATCATCCACGCCGGGCTTGGTGCGGTTGACGACGAGCGTGAGGCGGCGGATGGCCATGAATGACGTCTAGACCTCCCGCTGGGAAGGGCAAGGACAAGCCGGAGCGGCGGGCCTTTAAAACCCTTATTTCGTGGCCTTTTCGGGCTTCGGCGTGATGAAACCCATCCGGTACTCGAGGCTGACCTCGTAGCGCTTGCCGCCGAGGGCCTTCACTTCGACAGGGGCGGAAAGGTTGGGTAGCTCGAGCTTCCACTGGCCTTCGGGCAGGTGCTTCTGCGCTTCTTCGAAATCGTTTTTGATCTGGTCGAGGAGTTCGTTGCGGTAGTCCTGCGGGTTCGTGAGCGCATAGGCCGGGTCGCCGACCACCTGCTTCTCGTCGTCGCTCTTCGCCTTCACGAGGTCGGAGGCCTTGGTGCGCAGGATTTCCACGCCCTTGAGTCCCTTGTCGGCTTCGGTATGCAGTTCCCAGCGGGCGTTGGCGGCATAGGTGACGTCGCCTTTGTCTTCTTCATCGCCGAAGAGTTTGCTGCCGTTGCCTCCGCGGGAGACGTAGGACTTCGCCTCGGCGCGGGCGAACTCGGACGAGATCTCGCGGAGTTCCCAGCCCGGCTGGTCGGCGAAACGTTTCTCGAGTTCCTTGCGGATCACGTCGAGGCGGGCGTCGACCGCGGCGCGGTCCTTGCCCTTGATCGAGACCGAGACGGGTAGGAAGAGGTGATCGGCGTCCACCTGCATGCGGACGTGATAGGCGGCGCCGTTGACGGCGGCGGCGAGCGTCAGCGGAAGGAGGAGCAGGGCGAGGAAGCGCATAGGGAAGGGATAGAGGGCCCGAGGGCCGGAGGCAATGAGAGGAGTAAGGGAGATGAGGGAGGACTGAATCGATGACAGATGACAGAGGGCAGAGCATGGAGGGCTAATTTCCCGCCACCCGAACCTGAACCTGATTACCCGTACCTGGCTCCTGACGGCCGAGACCCGAGACCTGAAAATAGGGCCCCCAGCCAATCATCCGGTTTCCGGTCTCCCTTTGAGCGGCTGTGTTCCCGACCGCCACCTGCTAACGCCTGCATGGGTAGGGTTGAGCGCCCACGCTCAACCGCGGCTGACCGAGGCGGTCA
>RFRI01000201.1 GCA_009924535.1 Verrucomicrobiota bacterium | reverse complement strand
AAGGTCACGATCCTCGGCGACATCCTCTTCAGCCGCGTCGCCCGCTCCAACATCCTCTGCCTCTCCAAGCTCGGGGCGCAGGTCACCCTCGCCGGCCCCGCGACGCTCGTCCCGGCTTCGCTGAAGGAAGCCTTCCCGCAGGTCCGCATCGTCCATGGCCTCAAGGAAGCGCTGCAGGACTGCGATGCGGTGATGCTCCTGCGCATCCAGCACGAACGCCAGACGACCACTCACTTTCCCTCGCTCGGCGAGCGAAGTCGCCGACGGCCCCCGCTCGGTCATCCTCGAACAAGTCCGGAACGGCGTCGCCGTCCGCATGGCCGTCCTTCACCTCTGCACCGGAGCCATCAGCCGATGAATCCCGCCGACAACTCCCCTCTCTGGATCCGCGGCGCCCGCGTGATCGATCCCTCCGCCCAGCGCGACGAAGCCAAGCGGGACGTCTTCGCCCTCGACGGCAAGTTCGTCGACCAGCTCTCCGCCGCCGACCAGGCCAAGGCCCGCGTCATCGACGGCTCCGGCCTCGTGGTCGCCCCGGGTTTCGTCGACCTCAACTGCCGCATCGGCGAACCGGGCCTTACGGCCCGCGAGACGATCCGCACTGGCACCCGCGCGGCCGCCGCCGGCGGCTTCACGACGGTCGTCACGATGCCCGACTCGCTTCCGGCGGCGGACAACGTCGGCACGATCCAGCTCCTCCGCGAGATCTGCTCGCGCGACGCAGCGGTGCGCGTGCTCCCCACAGGCACCGCGCTGGAATACGCCGCGATGTTCGACCTCGTGGTCCTCGACCATTGCCAGGACAGCAGCATGACCGAGGGCGGCCAGATGCACGAAGGCGCCTGGTCCCTCCGCCTCGGCCTCCGCGGCCTCCCCCGCGCCGCCGAGGAGATCGTGGCGTCGAGCGACTGCCTGCTCGCCGAGCTCACCAAGGCCCGCATCCACCTGCAGCACCTTTCCTCCGGCGGCTCCGCCGAGATCGTCCGCCGCGCCAAGGCGAAAAAGCTCTCGGTCACGGCCGAGGTCTCCGCCCTCCACCTGCTCCTCACCGACGCCGCGCTGGCCAACTACGCGACGAGCCTGAAGACGAATCCGCCCTTGCGCGAAGAAGCCGACCGCCTGGCGCTCATCGCCGCGCTCGTCGACGGCACGATCGACGCGATCTGCTCCGACCACTCGCCCTGCACGGCCACCGAGAAGGACTGCGAGTTCGACCTGGCTCCGTTCGGCGCCGCGACGCTCGAGACGGCCTTCGCGGCCGCCCACACGGCGCTCGTCACCGGCGGCCACGCCGACCTCTCCCTGCTCGTCGCCCGCCTCACGCACGGTCCGGCCAAGGCCCTCGGGCTCGCCGCCGGCACGCTCCAGGCCGGCGCCCTCGCCGACTTGGTCATCCTCGACCCGAAGGCCGCCTGGACGCCCGCCAAGGGCGACCTGGTCTCCAAATCCGGCAACAACCCGCTCCTTGGCCGCGCCCTCACGGGTCGCGTCCGCGCGACGTTCGTCGGCGGTCGTCAGGTCTTCGGCGCCTAAGCGAAGATGGACGAACTCACGCAGTCCCTCGATGCCTTCGGGCCGTGGGACTGGGCGTGCGTGATCGCCAATCTGCTCGTGGCGATCATCGGCCTCTTCGCGCTGAAGTGCTGGCGCAACCTGCCGGGCAAGTCGGCCGCGCCGACGACTTCCGTCGGCGACGCCGTCATAGGCCTCAGCACCGGGCTTCTCTCGTTCGGCATCCTCTTCGGCGTGGTCACGGGTCTCGTCTCGCAAGCCTTCTCCACCCACTTCGGCATCTCGCAGGCGCACCTTTTCACCGCGGCGTTCTGCGGCCAGCTCGCCGCGGCCGCGACGATGCTGGCCATGGGGGCGCTCGCCCCGAAGACGCTCGGCTGGGCGCCGTCCATCGAGACCGATGAACCGAAGCCTGCAGGCTCGGCTTTCCGTCATGCCCTGCGTGCTTTCAGCTTCCCCCGCGTCCTCCTCGGACTCCTCGCGATCTTCGCGCTGGGCCTCGCCGCGACGCTCCTCTGGAAGGGCTTCCATGTCGCCTGGGAACAGCTCTTCCTCCGTGGCTGGGCCGGCCAGCCGCCCGCCGACGAGCCTCAGGAGATCGTCGACGCGGTGCTCAAGACCGACGTCGACACGTGGCGCTTCCTCACGATCACCTTGGCGGTCACCATCGGCGCCCCGATCATGGAAGAACTCGCCTTCCGCGGCATGATCTACCCGGGTCTCCGTCGCATCAGCATCGGCTCGGAAAAGTACGGCCGCTGGATCGCCGTCGGCCTGACCGGAGCGCTCTTCAGCGCGGCGCACCTGAGCCCTTCGGCCGCCCTGCCCCTGTTCGCTTTCGGCGCCTTCATGTGCCTGGTCCGCGACCGCTACGGACTGCTGACCTGCATGGCCATCCACTGTAGCTTCAACCTGTGGAACTTAGTCTGGTTGAAACTGGCCCCGAACGCCTCCACGCTCTGAGGCCATGGGCGCCCTTACCACACTTGCGGACCGTTCGGTCGCCAAGCTGACCGAGGAGGAGATCATCCGCCGCGTGGTGCAGTCGCTCGCCGACGCCGCGCCCGCCTTCCCCGAAGGACCAGGCGGCGATTGCGCCCACCTGCCGACCACGGGCGGACGCACGATCCGCGCGAGCACGATCGATTCGGTGCTGCTCGGCCGCCACTTCGACGCCGCCTGCGACGGCATCCGCGCGGGAGCCAAGCTGGTGAACCGCAACCTGAGCGACCTCGCCGCCGCCGGCGCCGTGCCGTCCGACGCTTTGCTTTCGCTGGTGATCGGTCCGGACGTCGACGCGACCTGGCTCACCGACTTCGCGCATGGCGCGGGACGCGCCGCCGCGAAGGCCGGCCTGCGCATCGTCGGCGGCGATATCTGCCGCGGCGCCCACGGTTCGTTCATCGGCACGCTCGCGGTGCAAGGCTTCGCCCACCGCATCCTGACCCGCAAGACCTGCGCCGTCGGCGATGTTCTTTTCGTCACGGGCCAGCTCGGCGGATCGCTCTACGGCCGGCACCTCGACTTCGCCCCGCGTCTCGCCGAAGGGGAATGGCTGTGCGGCCATGGCGAAGTCACCGCCTGCACCGACCTCTCCGACGGACTCGCCAAGGACCTCCCCGGACTGCTCGGTCCGAAGTTCGACGCCCGCATCAATCTGGCGCACTTGCCTCTCTCCGACGCCGCGAAGTCGCTGGCGAAATCCGACGGCAAGCCCGCCCTGGAACACGCGTTGCAGGACGGCGAGGACTACGAACTGCTCTTCGCAGTGAGCTCCGATCGAGCCGATCTGCTGGAATCGTCTTTCCGGAAGGCCTTCCCGCTGACGCCGCTGACGCGCCTGGGCACGGTCGAAGCCGGCACTGGCCTCGCCCGCGACCACGCCGACGGCGAACCGATCAAGGTCCGCGGCTTCGGCCACTTCGCCTGAGTTTCGCTCCGCTTACATGCGGAACCGACGGATCGCCACGAACAGCGCGAAGTCGCCGCCGGGGTGATTGATCATGTAGGTCCAGGCCAGGTTGCCACCGGGCAGGGTGGGTCGACCGGGCCAGGCCAGCGAGGACAGCACCGGTGCCGGCAGCGACTGAATCGACAGCCGGCGATTGGCCATGCCGGCGCTGTCGAGCGTGCTGCGGTCGAGCTCGACATCCTGTGGCTTGGCCGCATCTTCG
>RFRI01000021.1 GCA_009924535.1 Verrucomicrobiota bacterium | reverse complement strand
GCGAAGTACAGCCTCGATAGCCTTGGCACGTTCATTCTCGATCCGCTGAAAGTGCGCACCGACGGGCGCATGCCGAAGATCGTGATGGATCGGCAGGACGCCATCGACATCGCCGGTTACCTTCTTGAATTCCAGGGCAGCGATGGCCGTTTGGATAATCCAATCGATGGAGTTATCGCGGATAAGGCGCTCGCCATCGCGGGTCGTAAGGCCGTCATCTCCGCCCGCTGCGCCGCTTGCCACGACCTACCCAAGGATGCCGCCGCCGCGCCTGTTGCCTTGAAGAAGACCGAAGGCGGCTGCCTGGACGCCGATCACGCCAAGGGCCCGCGCTATGCGCTGTCCGAGGCGCAGCGTGCTGCGCTAAAACTCTTCCTCGCGAAGAAGGATGAAACGGCTTCACCCAAACTCGCCGCCGACCTCACCTTGCAGGCGCTCAACTGCGTCGCTTGTCATGAACGTGATGGCCAGGGTGGCCCTGATACCGCGCGTAAGCCTTACTTCCAGGGCGATCATAATCTTGGCGATACTGGCCGTTATCCTCCTCCGCTTACCGGCGTTGGTGGTAAACTGCGTCCGGAATGGCTCAGCAAAGTTTTACTGGGTGAAAATCGCGTGCGGCCGTACCTAAAGACCAAGATGCCGCAGTATGGTGCGGCCACTGCTGAGCTCGGCAAGCTGCTCGGCGTTGCCGATGCGCGTGTTGCGCTCAAGTTTGAAGGCGGCGACGACACCGCCGGCCGTAAGCTCATGGGCACGCAAGGCGGGGCGGGTTGCATCACCTGTCACCGTTGGGGCGATCGTCCTTCGCTCGGTATTCAGGGGCCTGACCTCAGTAATATCGCCGCCCGTCTGCAGGAAGGCTGGCTTCGTGAGTACCTCATCAATCCTGCGGCCTATCGTGCCGGCACGCTGATGCCGTCGTTCTGGCCGGCTGGGAAGTCCTTCAATCCGTCGATCCTCGGCGGCGATACCGACAAGCAGATCGCTTCGATCTTCAAGTTCGTCGAAAGCGCCAATGGTGAGCCCGAAGGGTTTCCGCAGAACCGTAACGGCGAATTCGAGATCGTGCCCAAGGACCGGCCCGTCGTGCAGCGTGCGTTCCTCGACGGCGTGGGCGTCCGTGCGATCCTCGTCGGCTTCCCGGCCGGCGTGCACCTCGCCTATGACGGCGACAGGGGCGGACCTGGCCTTGCGTGGAAGGGCCGCTTCTTCGACGCGTACCTGACCTGGTTCTCGCGCTTCCCGACGTTTGAGAAGCCGCTCGGCGATCAGGTCGTCGCCTGGCCGAAGCCCACCGGTCGATTCCTCGGCTACCGTCTCGACGCCCAGGGTAACCCCACGTTCCTCAACGAACAAGGCGGCGTAAAGGTCGAGGAGACCTACGAAGGCGTCGAGCACGGCCTGCGCCGCATCGTCACCTGGGCGCCGACGCCCGATTTCAAGCCGACGATCACGCATCCGGCCGAACTCACTCCGACCGAAGGTCCCGCCACCGAAGGCCGCCGCGTCTTCACCTATCTCTGGAAATGAAAGCCACGATCGTAGCCCTCCTTGCCGCCGCCTCGCTTTCCGCGGCGTCCTATGACATCGCCGATATCCTGACCGCCAGCACCGCGCTTGATACGCGCGCCAAGGATTGGAAGCCCGGCGACGGCCTCGCGCTCGAGGTCAGCGGCATGGACTGGACCGCCGACGGGAAGCTTGCGCTTTCGATTCGTAAGGGCGAGGTCTGGGTGCTTGACGGCGTCCTCGACCCCAAGCCGAACAAGGTCAGTTACAAGCTCTTCGCCTCCGGCCTGCATGAGCCCCTCGGCCTGTTGCGCGACGGTAAGGACTTGCTCGTCACCCAGCGCACCGAGACCACGCGCCTGCGTGACACGAATGGCGACGGCGTTGCCGACGAATACCTCACCGCTGGCGCAGGTTGGAACGTCTCCGGCGCCTATCACGGTTATGCGTACGGCCCCAAGCGCGACGGACTGGGACAGCTCTGGGTCACGCTGAACGTGGACATGGGGGACCACTCCGACAACAAGGCGCCGTGGCGCGGTTGGGGCGGCATCCTCGGCCAGGACGGCAAGTTCATCCCCATGGTGGCCGGCATGCGTTCGCCGTGCGGCCTCGGCACCAACCTCGCCGGCGACATGTTCTGCGTCGACCAGCAGGGCACCTGGATCCCGACCACGCCGATCTACCATCTGCGTAAAGGCGCGTTCTTCCTGAACCCCGAAGGCATCGCCTCCGAGAAGTTGCCGGAGTCGCCGCTCAAGCTCTCGGCCAAGATTCCCGAGAAGCGTCCTTATCCCGAAGCCCTCAAAGCCTTGCCCGAGATGCGTCCGCCGGCGGTGTGGATGCCTTATAATAAGATGGGACGGAGCGGCACCGACCTCGCCACGTGCGATGCTGGCGGCAAGTTCGGACCGTTTGATGGGCAGATGTTCGTCGCCGAGTTTACTGACGCCAAGATCAGCCGTGTCTTCATGGAGAAGGTCGACGGCGAGTATCAGGGCGCCTGCTTCCCGTTCGTCGGCGGCTTCGCCTCCGGCATCGTGCGGCTCAGCTTCGCTCCGGACGGCTCGCTCATGGTCGGCATGACCAGCCGTGGCTGGTCTTCGCTCGGCACCAAGGCCTATGGACTGCAACGGTTACGTTACAACGGCACCGTGCCCTTCGCCATCAAGGAGATGAAGGCCAAGTCCGATGGCTTCGAACTCGTCTTCACCAAGCCCGTGGACGTCGTCCGCGCCGGGGATGTGGCTTCGTACCGCATGACCAACACTACGCTCTTCTATTCGGGCGCGTACGGCAGCGACGAGATTCAGTCCGCACCGAACGCTATCGTCTCGGCCAAGGTCGCCACGGACGGGCTCAGTGTGCGCCTCAAGGTCGATGGTCTCCGTGAGCTTTACATCCATGAGCTGCATGCCGATGGCCTTCGCTCGGTGGGTGGCGAGGCGCTCGACCATGCAGACGCGTATTATACGCTGAACCGCATTCCGAAGAACTGACTCGCAACGGGAAGGTAATCCTTTCCTCTTGGGGGCTTGGACAACTCGCCGACCATCCGCGCCGAAATCGGCCCCACGCTGAAGCTGGCGATTCCCATCATGCTGGGGATGCTCGGCTACGGACTCATGTTCGTCGTCGACGTCGCCATGGCCGGTCACCTCGGCGAGACCGCGCTCGCCGCCTCGGCCCTGGCCTCGAACCTTAATTATATTCCCTATGTCTTCGGCATCGGGGTCGTCGGCGCCATCGCCGTGTATCAGTCGCAGGATAACGGCGCGGGCGTGGAGGAATCGTCGCCCGCGATCCTGCGGCACGGCATGGTCCTCGCTGTCGCCATCAGCGTCGTCGCCGCGATCGCCTCGCATTGGGCGGCACGGTTCATCCCGCTGCTCGGTTCGTCGTCGGCGGTCTCCGCCGAAGCGCAGCAGTTCTTCGTCCTCATGTCGTGGGCCATGGTGCCGGGGTTGGCTTTCCATGCGTTACGCGGGCATCGCGACTCGCAGCACCAGCCGTGGATCTCGCTCGCGTGGCTGAGCGCCGGCATCCTCGCCAACATCTTCTTCAACTGGCTGTGGATGTTCGGCCACTGGGGCTTCCCGGCGCTGGGCCTCGCCGGCGCTGGCTGGGCCACGCTCGTCGCCCGTCTCGTCATGCTCATCGGCCTGTGGTGCACGCCGGGCCGGGGCGAAGTCCGCTGGGCGGATGGCCTGCAGATGGCGGTCTTCCGTCGCCTCATGAAGACCGGCTGGCCGGCGGGGCTGCATAGCCTCAGTGAAGTCGGCATCTTTGCGATCGTCCCCGTCATGGCTGGTTGGATCAACGCCACCGCGCAGGCCGCTCATCAGGTCGCCATCAGCACCGCTTCGGCCGCTTTCATGTTGCCGCTCGGGCTCGGCATCGCCGCCGGTATCCGCGTCGGCGAAGCCTATGGCGCGAAAGACCCCCGTAAGGTGCAGGCCATCGGCCTCGGCGCCTTGATCATGGGCGGCCTCATCATGGCAGTCTATGGGCTCGGCATGATCCTCCTGCGCCCACTACTCATGGCGACGTATGGTGTTGCCGGGACCGAAACCGCCGCGCTCGCCTCGACCTTGCTCATCTTTGCCGCCGTATGGGCGCCCTTCGACGGCGTGCAGGTCGTGGCGGCCTACCTCCTGCGGTCGGTCAATCGGGCCGCCTGGGCCTCGTGGAGCGTCTTCATCGTCTATTGGCTATTCTGCCTCCCGCTGGCGCTTGCTTTGGCGTTCCCCGCCGGCTTCCGAGTCTTCGGCATTCCGGCCGGCTACTTCGGACTCGGGGCCATCGGCATCTGGATCTCGTTGGCAGCCGGGCTTGTCGTCGTGTCCTTGGCCATGGCCTGGAAGTTTCGCCAGGCCGCGCAGGCTGGCGTGGACGCCTGAGCCCGTCACGTCGTTGGCACGGGCGGGTCGGCGAATCTTAACATCACGGGACTTTGCTTAGCCGAGCCGTGGCTTAACCTGAAGGAGCACCCCAATGCACCTCACTCAAAACATCACCCTTCGCCGGGAGATGGATGAAGATCCGGAATATGGTTTCCGCGAGGAAACTGAAGTCGACGTCACGCTCATGTCCCTAGAGAAACTTCAACTGCTCGTAGTCGAACTGCGCGCATGTGGAGCTTACCCTCAGGCCATGGAGTGCGTCTGCGATTACGTCGTACACGACCGCGTGTACGCCGATTCCACCCGATCGCTTTTCCAGTCTACGCTGGAAATCATCCGCAACCGAGCCGGCTAGTCGCCGTCCCAAAGGCCGACGCAAGACCTGGGCCACTCCTGGGGGAGGGGAGCGTCGTCGCATGGTCCGTAAAACAAAGAAGCCGACCTGTTGGTCGGCTTCTCGGGAGGCTGGCCAGCCGCTTACTTGATCGAGCAAGCGGAAGAGGTCGTCGGAACGATCTCAACCTTGCGGTGCTCGGCGTCCCACTTGACGAGGCCGTCGGCCTTGGCGAAGAGGGTGTGGTCGCGGCCCATACCGACGTTGCGGCCAGCATTCATGCGGGTGCCGCGCTGGCGGATGATGATCGAACCTGCGGTGGCGAATTCGCCGCCGTAAAGCTTCACGCCGAGGCGCTTGGAGGTGGAATCGCGGCCGTTAGAGGAAGTGCCGCCGCCTTTCTTTGTTGCCATGGTGGTAGGACGTTAAGGGTTAAGCAGAGATCGACTCGACCTTGATCACCGACAGTTCCTGGCGGTGGCCGCGACGGCGGTAGTAGCCCTTACGGCGGCGGTGCTTGAAGATGTCGATCTTGTCGCCGCGCTTGTTCTCAAGGATCTTGGCGGTGACCTTCGCGCCGGCGACGGTCGGGGTGCCGATCTTGGCATCAGCGCCTGATCCCACGAGGAGGACCTGGTCAAAGGTGAGGATGTCGCCTTCGTTCTTACCAGGGTACTGGTTAACGATGAGGATGTCGCCCTGAGTGACGGTGAATTGGCGACCGGAGGTGATAAATGTGGCCTTCATGGCTGTCGGAAGGTCGGAGCAAACGGAGTGAGGGGGCGTTGGCAAGGGGAATTGTCGGGATTACGCTGGTGGGGTCAGGGCCGGGGCTAGGGCTGGGGCCGGGAAAAGAGCGACCGAGGCTTGGACTGGGGGCCTTTTATGGGAAAAACGGGCTAAAAGAGGTAGGTCGGGCGGGTTCGGTCTTCCCTGTCGGGATGAGGTGCCTAATTCTTGGGGGATGAACCCTTTCCACCATGGCGGACAATCTGAGGGGCCGATCGATGCCGACGACGCCTTGTCCAAAGAGCTGACCCGCAACCTATCCAGGGGGCCCAGCGTACACGCCACGGCCTTCGTCCATTCCAAGGCGGTCGTCATCGGCAACGTCACCGTCGGCCCCAAGGCCAGCGTCTGGCCCTGTGCCGTGCTCCGCGGAGACATCGCCCCGATCGAGGTCGGCGAAGGGAGCAACATCCAGGACGGAGCGGTCGTGCATGTCGCCGACGGACTGCCGGCCAAGATCGGCGCCCGGGTCACGGTCGGCCACCTCGCGATGATCCACGCCTGCACCATTGGTGACGAGTGCCTGATCGGCATGCACGCCACCGTCCTCGATGGTGCTGTCATCGGTGCGCGTTCGATCGTCGGTGCTAACTCGCTCGTCACCAAGGGCACGCAGGTACCGTCTGGTTCACTCGTCATGGGTTCGCCGGCCAAGGTCGTGCGACCACTGACGGCCGCCGAGCAGGCGTCGTTGCCGGGCTGGGCGGAGAAGTACGTGAAGGTCGCCGCCCATCATCGCCGCTTCGATTGAGCGTCGAGCCCGCCAGTCAGGTCGTGCTCGGCTCCGCGGAATGGCGGGCCCGCCGCGCCGCGCATGAGGCCCGCGCGGATCGACTCGTCGAGGCGCGTCGCGAGCGCGCCCAGAAGGGCGAGCGAGACCCCGTCGAAGATTTCCTCTTTACCTATTATCCGTTCCGCTTCTCGGCCGTCCGGCGGTGGACGCCGGGTGCCGGCATCGCGCTGGCCGATGCCGACGAACTCGTCGACGACCGTCGTTTCCGGCGTGGTGCCGACGGATGCGTCCGGGTCGCCTTGCCGGACGCAGCGCAGGCCGGTCGCCTCGCCTTCAGCCTGAAGCTCTGTCGCGCGGTCGCGACGCGCACAGCCTTCCATGGCTGCTTCGGCCTGCACGAATGGGCGATGGTCTACGGCCAGGCCGAACAGCGCCGCCATGGCGCGTGGCCGTTGCGCCTCGGCGCGGAAGGCACCGACGCCGTCGTGCGCTCGATGCCCGTGCGGTGCACGCATTACGACGCCTTCCGTTTCTTCACGCCGGGTGCACGGCCGTTGAACAAGCTCGCGCCCACCCTCGACGCGCGGGTCGAGAATGAACAACCCGGGTGCGTGCACGTTACCATGGACCTCTTCAAGTGGGCGATGAAGGCGCAGCCATGGGTCTCGGCGGAGCTCGCCGCGGACGCCTTCGAGCTCGCGCACGTCGCCCGCACGGTCGACATGCGCGCCAGCCCTTATGACTTCTCCGCCATCGGCCTGAAGCCCATCGCGATCGAGACCGCCGAAGGCCGGAGCGAATACGAAACCGAGCAGCGCCGGCTGTCGGCTTTGGCTGAGCCTGTCCGCGCGCGGCTCATCGCCGAGCTCGAGCGCGCCCTCGCCTAAGTCGCGGGCACAAAAAAGGCGGGCCTTGCGGTCCGCCTTTTGGCTTCACCTTCGGACTGCTCAGGGCAGGCGCTCGACGACGAGGTCCTTGTAGTCGACCTTGCAGGTCGGGTCGTGGGCCTGGATGGCGAAGGTGCCGTTGCCGAGCTTGCGGCCGGGCATGCCCTTCGGAGGGGTCCAGTCTTCGGGCTGGGTGAAGTCGACGGTCTGCTTGCCGTCGATCCAGATCTGAATGTGCTTACCCTCAACGCGGATGTGGTATTCGAACCAGACGTTATCGGGAGCGGCCGGAGTGTTGAGGACGTCACGGACGGCGTAGAGGCCGCCGGTGCGCTTGATGTCCTTGTGGCTGCCGTTGACCTGGCACTCGAAGCCTTGGGAGGGCCAGCCCTTGTCTTCGTAGGCCGTGTGGAAGTAGATACCCGAGTTTGCGCCTGGGTAGGTCTTCACCTTCGCCTTGAAGTCGAAGTTGGTGAAGTTGGCTTTGCCGTCGGCGCCGACGAAGAAGATGTGGCCTTGGCCGCCGCGGATCTGGAGGACGCCGTCCTCGACCTTGTAGGTGCCTTCAGGGGAGTTCTTTGAGGCCTTCCAGCCGGCGAGGGACTTGCCGTCGAACAACTGGATCGTTTCGCCGGCGAACGCGGCGTACGAGCTCAGGAAGAGCGCGGCCGTGGCCAGCAGGGTGGTGCGGAGGGGTGAGGAGCTCATGGGGAAGCGCCTAACCAAACCCATTCCCAGCCCGAGGCAAAGGTTAAGTGAAGACCTTGATGCCGGCTTCACGCATCTCCAGCAGGCGCTTCTTCAGCGTCGAGCGGTTGATGCCGAGGATCATCGCGGAGCGGAGCTGGTTGCCGCGCGTCTCTTCCATCGCGCGGCGGATCATCTCCATCTCGATGACCGTGAGGATGGATTTGCCGTCGTTGACGCGGCACTGCTTGTAGATCGTGTCGTAGGCCGGGATGAGGCCGGCCACGGGGGCGGCGGCTTCCGCTGAAGCGGGCGCAGGGGAGGCCGACGCGGCCGCGGGCGGCGCGATCGGCGTCTTGCGAGGATTCAGGACGTCCTGGGGCAGGTCCTTCGGCAGGATCGTCTCGCCTTTGGCGAGCACGTTGGCGCGCTGCACGACGTTCTCGAGCTCACGCACGTTGCCGGGCCAGTCGTAGGCGAGCAAGGCGTCGAGCGCTTCGTTCGAAAGGCGCTTCGGCTTGATCTTCTTCGCGGCGGCCTGGCGCTGCAGCATGTAGTCCACGAGGAGCGGCACGTCGCCCTTGCGGTAGCGCAGGGCGGGCAGACGGATGCGGAAGACGTTGAGACGGTAGTAGAGGTCTTCGCGGAACTGGCGGGTGGCCACCATCGTCTCAAGGTCCTTGTTCGTCGCGGCGACGAGGCGTACGCTGATCTTGACGGTGACCGTCCCGCCGACGCGCTGGATCTCGCCTTCCTGGATGGCGCGGAGGACCTTGGTCTGCGTGGGCAGGGACATGTCGCCGATCTCGTCGAGGAAGATCGTGCCGCCGTCGCAGAGCTCGAACTTGCCGAGCTTCTGGTTGGTCGCGCCGGTGAACGCGCCCTTCTCATGGCCGAAGAGCTCGGACTCGATGAGGTTCTCGGGGATGGCCGCGCAGTTGACCGCGAGGAACGTGCCCTTGGCGCGGAGCGAGTGCTGGTGGATGCAACGCGCGACGAGCTCCTTGCCCGTGCCGCTTTCGCCGGTGATGAGCACGGTGGCGTCGGAAGCGGCGACCTGGCCGATCGACTTCAGCACTTCCTGCATGGGTTCGGAGCTGCCGACGATGCCTTCCTTGTAGTCGGCGGGATTGACGAGGGTACGCGTGGACTTCGTGGCGGCCGCGAGATCGCGACGGGCGGAGAGGGCCTTGTCGACGAGCGCGATGAGCTTCGCCTGGTCGAAGGGCTTCATGACGTAGTCGTACGCGCCGAACTTCATCGCCTCGATCGCGGTCTGCGTGGTGCCGAAAGCGGTCATCAGGATCACCATCGCCTGCGGCTGCGCACCGCGAAGCATCTGCAAGGTCTCGATGCCGGTCATGCCGCCCATACGGTTATCGAGCAGGATCACATCGGGCTGTTCGCGCTTGGCGGCGACGACGCCGGTTTCGCCGCTATCGGCTTCGATGACCGTGTGGCCGAGCCCGGCGAGCGCGCGGCGGAGCGAGTAGCGGAGGTCCTTGTCATCATCGATGACCAGGACTTTGGCGTTCACTGAGGAAGGATTGGCGCTCATGTTGAGTAAAAGTAGGCAGAATCCGTGCCATCGGTTGGCGGTACCACAAAATGACCTAATAACGACTTTCGGCAACCCTGTGGTGTCTAAATTTAAGCAAACCCCTGAAAGCAGACCCCTTGCCAATGTGTTTTTCGGTGTAATTGTCGTTTCCATGTCTCGATGGCTCAAACGCGGCGTGGGTGCGATCTTAGCATTGCTGGCCCTTTTCCTCATCGGATCGAATCTCTGGGTCTGGTCGGCCGGCTGGGGGCGTTTGGCAAGCAGGCCTTCCGAAGTCCCGCCGGGTTCCGTGATGGTCCTTCTCGGGACCGATGAATTCGTCGGCGCGACCGGTGAGCGCACCGGGACCTTTCGCCCGCGCATCGACGCCGCCCTGGAACTCGCGCGCTCGGGGCGCGTCAAACTCATCGTGACTTCCGGTACCGACGTCCATGCGCGCGTGATGGCGGACCAACTCCGAGCGGCCGGCGTGACCTGTCCGATCGTCGAAGACCCTTACGGTTGGAGGACGCTGGATTCGGTCCTGCGCGCCAAGGCGTATTATCCGATGGAGCACATCGTCTTCGTCTCGCAGGGATGGCATTGCGTGCGGGCGCTCTGGCTCGCCGATCATGAAGCTTTAAGCGCGACGGCATACCCGGCCGCTTTCGGCGACGGGTGGCGTCCCGTCATGGGGTCCTTACGGGACTGTTTCGCGAAGCCGAAGGCCCTCATCGACCGGTATGCCTTGGGCAATCCGTTGATGGCGCCGATGCCCGCGAACGAAGGCAACGTGCCCCACCGCTGAGTCAGGTGCGTTCGTGACGTCCGTCGGGGCGGCGCGTGAGCACGCCGCGGATCTCCATCATCGTCAGGCTTACCGCGGCTTCGGCGACGGCGCAATCCGCCAGCACGGAAAGGCTTTCGGCGTCATGCGCGGTTCCGCCGGCGAAGTGCGGGAGCCAGCGCGCGAACTCGGGCGGGTCTTCGATGAGCGCGAGCGCGGGGCTGCCGCGGCTCTCGCCCAGTTCGGTCAGGATCTCGTCCACCGAAGAGACCAGGGTCGCGCCGTCGCGGATGAGCGCATGGCACCCGCGGCTGGAGGGGCTATCGGCGCGCCCGGGCACGGCGCAAAGCGTCTTGCCGAGGTCGCCGGCGAAGCGGGCGGTGATCATGCTGCCGCCGTCGACGTCGGTCTCGACGATCACCATCACGCGCACCAACCCGGCGACGATGCGGTTGCGCTGCGGGAAGGTCTGCCGGTCGGCCGGACGGCCGAGCGGGAACTCGGAAAGCACGCAGCCATCCTTCTTCATGCGCGCCCGCAGTCGGACGGCCTCAGGCGGGAAGGTGAGGTCGAGCCCGTGGCCGACCACGGCCGCGGTGCGGCCGTCGGCGTCGAGGGCTCCTTCGTGCGCGGCGGTGTCGATGCCGCGGGCCAGTCCGCTCACGATCCACCATCCTTCCTTGGCCAGATCCCGCGCGAAGCTTCGGGCGAGCGAGGCGCCATAGGTCGTGCAGTGGCGCGAGCCGATGATGCCGACGGCGCGGTCGGCCGGGAAGTGCACGCCTTCGGCGTAGAGCACCAACGGCGGATCCCAGAGCTTGGCGAGCGACGACGGCCAGGCTTCATCGTCCTCGCATAGCAGACGGAAGCCCAGGTCCCGGACGCGCCCCATTTCCGCCGCCCAGTCGAAAGCGCGCGCGGCGATCGCGGCGGCGACGGGCCGCGTGATGCCTTCCACCTTGGCCAACTGATCGGCCGGTGCGCCGAGCGCGACCGAGAGGTCGCCACCGAACGCATCGCGCAGGCGTCGCACCGTGACCGGGCCGACGCCTTTGAGTCCGTTGAGCAGGACGCGTTGCGCGAGCGGGTCGGTCGGGATCGGGAGCATCCCGTCAGCCAGCGGGCCGACTTCAGCCGCGCAACACAGGGGAAAGCCCAGCGAGAAGGTCGGTAGTTCTCACCGCTTCTTCCCCATGGGTTTCACTGAGCCAGTCCGCGGCCCGCCCATGCCACGTCGCCGCAAGGACGACCGCGTCGAAAGGCGTCAGGCCGAGTTCATGGCGGCGCGAAAGCACCGAAGCCACGATCCCGGCGAGCAGGTCGCCGGAGCCGCCACGGGCCAGCACCGGGCCGCCGAAAGGAATATGGATGACGCGGAGCCCGTCGGTGACGCAGGTCAGCGGGCCTTTGAGCACGACGATGGTCTTCGTCTTACGCGCGTAGGCGCGGGCCGCCGTCACCGAGGCCGCGCGTCCGCTGAGCCTTTTGAATTCGCCGCCATGTGGCAGCAGCACGCGGACCTTGGCTTGTTTCGACGCGGCGACGACGGCAGGGCGGAGCGCGTCGGCGTCGAGCACGAGGGCGGCGGCGCAAAGGCTGGCGACCGCCCCGATCAGCTTGGTGGACTTTTCGCCCATGCCCGAGCCGATGAGCAGCACGTCCTTGTCGGTGAGCAAGGTGCGGATTTCCTTGAGGTTGCCCGCCGCGAGCCGTCCGTCGCCTTCGGTGCGAAGTCCGCGCCACATCGCTTCGGGATAAGCCACGGCCGCTTTCGCGCGGACGGATTCAGGCAGGCAGGTCGTCACGAGGGCCGCGCCAGCCCGCAAGGCCGCCGCGGTGTTCATCAGCACCGCGCCGGGCATGCCGTCGGAACCGCCGACGATGAGCAACCGTCCCTGATGGCGCTTATCGCTGCGGGCGCGACG
>RFRI01000003.1 GCA_009924535.1 Verrucomicrobiota bacterium | reverse complement strand
CTGCTCGACAAGGCCATCAAGGACGAGGAGATGGGCGACTTCGTCGCCGAGATCCTGATGCCGGTGAAGACCGTCAAGGACTTCCGCAACGGCAAGAAACGCGAGAGCGAGATGAAGCTCTATCCTTCGTACCTGTTCGTCCGCGCCCGCCTCTTCGACGACGAAGGCGCGCTGCTCGAGGCTCCCTGGAGCTTCCTCCGCAAGACCGACGGCGTCATCGGCCTCATCGGCGGACAGAATCCCGTCGCGCTCAAGACCGAGGAGATCAACACGATCCTCCAGCAGGTCGCCGACGCCGCGGACAAGGTCGTCCCGAAGATCTCCTTCAACATCGGCGAGCGCGTCAAGATCACCGACGGCCCCTTCGCCAACCTCGCCGGCAACATCGACAAGATCGACGCCGACCGCGGCAAGCTCGAGGTCTCCGTCGACATCTTCGGTCGCTCCACCCCGGTCGAGCTCGAGTTCTGGCAGGTCGAACGCGACGACCGCGAATGATCCCTTTCACCAACCCAACCATCTAAACACCCACCATGGCTAAGAAAGTCGTCGGCGAAATCAGGCTCCAGCTCCCCGCGGGCGCCGCTAACCCTGCTCCTCCCGTCGGCCCCGCGCTCGGCGCGAAGGGCGTCAACATCATGGCGTTCTGCAAGGAATTCAACGCCAAGACCAAGGACCAGGCCGGCATGATCCTCCCGGTCATCATCTCCGTCTACCAGGACAAGTCCTTCACGTTCATCCTGAAGTCCCCGCCCGCTTCCGTCCTCCTCAAGAAGGCCGCGAAGATCGAGTCGGGCTCCAAGGTCCCGAATCGCGACAAGGTCGGCAAGGTCACCAAGAAGCAGCTCCTCGAGATCGTCGAGCTGAAGAAGAAGGACCTCAACGCCGTCAACCCTGACAACGCCGCCCGCATGATCGCCGGCACCGCGCGTTCGATGGGCATCGAAGTCGTCGGTTAATTTTCACCCAACCCTAAACCACACCCAACCACTGCATCCCGCAGGAGACCAAAAGTCGCTATGAGCAAACAACCCAGCAAGCGCTACCGCGCCGCCCTCCAGGTCGCCGACCTGAAGGCCAAGTATGACGTCAACCAGGCCGCCGAGATCATCAAGAAGATGCCCGGCGCCAAGTTCGACGAAACCGTCGAGATCTCCGCCTTCCTCGGCGTCGATCCCAAGCAGTCGGACCAGATGGTCCGCGGCACCGTCTCCCTCCCGAACGGTTCCGGCAAGAAGATCAAGGTCCTCGCCTTTACCGAGAACCCGGCCGAAGCCCTCGCCGCCGGCGCCGATTACGCCGGCCTCGCCGACCTGATCGCCAAGGTCAACGGCGGCTTCCTCGACTTCGATGTCGCCATCTCCACCGTCTCCGCGATGAAGGACGTCCGCCAGGTCGCCCGCGTCCTCGGTCCGAAGGGCCTCATGCCGAACCCGAAGTCGGGTACCGTCTCGGACGACATTCCGAAGACCATCAAGGAAGTGAAGGCCGGCCGCGTCGAATTCAAGATGGATAAGACCGGCAACATCGTGATCGTCATCGGCAAGAAGTCGTTCACCGCCGCCCAGCTTACCGAGAACGCGCAGGCCGCCCTGTCCGCCCTCGTGAAGTCCCAGCCCGCCGGCTTCGCCGGTGGCCGCTTCATCAAGTCGATCACCATCAGCGCCAGCATGAGCCCCGGCGTCTCCGTCGATCTCAAGCCCTACTCGGCCGCCGTCGCGACCGCCTAACCTAACCACGCCCAAGAGAACCCACGAACATGCGCGCTGAAAAACAATTCCTCGTCGACGAAGTCGCCGCCCAGCTGGCCAGCTCCAACTACCTGCTGCTCGCCAACTTCACCGGCGTCACCGTCGAGAACGCGACCGCCGTCCGCAACCAGCTCCGCGCCCACGGCGCCGAGTACCACGTCGTCAAGAACAGCATCCTCAACATCGCCGCCAAGCAGGCGAAGCTTCCGGACATCTCGGCGCACCTGAGCGGCCACACCGCCCTCGTCACCGGCGGCAACAACCCGACCGGCGTCGCCAAGATCCTGGTCACCTTCTTCAAGGACTTCTCCAAGCTCGAAGTGAAAGGCGGCGTCCTTGACGCCAAGATCCTCACCAAGGCCGAAGTGGAATCCCTGTCGAAGCTGCCGTCCCTCGACGGCATCCGCGCCCAGCTCCTCTCGCTGCTCTCCACGCCTGCCTCGCAGTTCGTCCGCCTCCTGGACGCCAAGCGCCAGAAGGACGAGCCGGCTGCCTGACCCCTTTCCTCGCGGAGGCGTCGCCATGTGGCGGCGTCCGAGCGGGGGGAATCCAAACCAAAAAACAACACACATCCAAAGAACCCCGGTTAGGGGCCTCGCGCCCTCAAATGTCCTTCATCGGACGCTAACCATTCAAGGAACCTAGATACCATGAGCAACATCACCAAAGACCAAGTCATCGAGTGGCTCAGCGCCCAGTCCGTCCTGGACATCGCTAACCTCGTGAAGGACCTCGAGACCAAGTGGGGCGTTTCCGCCGCCGCTCCTGTCGCCGTCGCCGTCGCCGGTGGCGCCGCCGCCGCCGCTCCCGCCGAAGAGAAGACGACGTTTGACGTCATCCTCAAGGGCAAGGGCGCTACCCCGATCAATGTCATTAAGGAAGTCCGCGCCATCACCGGCCTGGGCCTCAAGGAAGCCAAGGACCTTGTCGACACCGCCCCGAAGCCCGTCAAGGAAGGCGTGTCCAAGGACGAAGCCAAGGACATCGAGACCAAGCTCAAGGCCGCCGGCGCCGAGGTCGAGGTCAAGTAATCCGTCTTCCGACGCATCTCTGCGAAGCGGGGAGGGTAGCACCCTCCCGGGTCCGGCGACCCCTCCCCGCTTTTTCTTCCCAACGGCCGCCCAGTCCGACCCAACCAGGCAAACCAGTCAGCACCACCGAATCCACCCGACACTCCGAGCCCACCTTCACCAGCCATGCCTCAAGAGCGCAAAAACTTCGGTAAACTACGCGAAGTCATCCCTCCGCCCAACCTGATCGAGAACCAGATCTTCTCGTTCAACGATTTCCTGCAGTTGGACCAGACCGCGTCCGCCCGCAAGAACGTCGGCCTGGACGCCGTCTTCCGCGAGGCTTTCCCGGTGGAGAGCAACAACGGCAACTTCCGTCTCGAGTACCTCGAGTACGGCCTGGTCCTGCCTAAGCAGACCGAGCTCGAGTGCATCCGCGAAGGCACGACCTACGCGATCTCGGTGATGCTCAAGCTCCGCCTCCGTGAGAAGGGCGCCTTCAAGGACGAAGAGATCCTGATGGGCGAGATCCCGATGATTACCGACCGCGGTTCCTTCATCGTCAACGGCGCCGAGCGCGTCGTCGTCTCCCAGCTTCACCGCTCCCCGGGCATCTGTTTCGAAGAGTCCGCCCATACGAGCGGCAAGATGCTCCACGCTTTCCGCATCATCCCTGACCGCGGCACCTGGATCGAAGTCCAGTTCGACCAGAACGACCTGCTCTGGGTCTACCTCGACCGCCGCCGCCGCCGCCGCAAGTTCCTCGTCACGACCCTTCTCCGCGCCTTCGGTTACAAGGACGACAAGGACATCCTGGCCCTCTTCTACCAGCACCGCGAACTGACCGCCAAGGCCGCCCTCGAGCTCGATCCGGAAGAACTTTCCCAGCTCGTCTACGCCGACCCGATCGTCGACGTCGAGACCGGCAAGGTCGTCGCCAAGCAGTACGACAAGCTCTCCCGCGAGACGCTCAAGGAGATCCATAAGCAGCTTCCGAAGCAGAAGTTCGGCGTCTTCGACACCGCCTTCGACAACGGCTCCATCATCCTCTCGCTCCGTAAGGACATCGGCGCGGTGCGTAACGAAGAAGAAGCCCTCAAGGAGATCTTCCGCAAGCTCCGCCCCGGCGAGCCGGTCAACGTCAAGGGCGCCCGCGCCCACATGCAGCGCCTCTTCCAGGATCCGCTCCGTTACGACCTCGGTCGCGTCGGCCGCTACAAGCTCAACCAGAAGCTCAGCCTCGACGTCTCCCTCGACACCCGCACGATCACCCCTGAGGACATCGTCGAAGCCACCAAGCTGCTTTGCAAGCTGAGCGCCGGAGACGGTGCGATCGACGACATCGATCACCTCGGTTCCCGCCGCGTGCGCAATGTCGGCGAGCTTCTCGCCAACCAGTGCCGCGCCGGCCTCAAGAACGTCGTCAAGACGGTCAAGGCCCGTATCAACGAGTACGACCAGAGCGTCGACTCGATCACCCCTCAGAAGCTCGTCAACCCGAAGCCGTTCGGCAATTCGATCCGCGAGTTCTTCGCCCGCAGCCAGCTGTCCCAGCTGATGGACCAGATCAACCCGCTGGCCGAGCTGACCCACAAGCGCCGTCTTTCCGCCCTCGGGCCCGGAGGCCTCAACCGCGATCGCGCCGGCTTCGAAGTCCGCGACGTCCATCCGTCCCACTACGGCCGCATCTGCCCGATCGAGACCCCTGAAGGTCCGAACATCGGCCTCATCAACTCCCTCTCCACCTACGCCCGTATCAACGAGTTCGGCTTCATCGAAGCCCCTTACCGTAAGGTCGTGCGTGGCAAGGTCTCCAGTCAGGTCGAATTCATGACCGCGGACCAGGAAGAGAAGTTCAAGGTCGCCCAGGCTAATTCCGAACTCGACGACGCCTCGCGCCTCAAGGGCAAGGTGACCGTCCGTTTCCGCGACGATATCCTCGAAGTGGATCCGGAAGACGTCGACTACATGGACGTCTCGCCTCAGCAGGTCGTCTCCGTCGCCGCCGCGCTCATCCCCTTCCTGGAACATGACGACGCGAATCGCGCGCTCATGGGTTCCAACATGCAGCGCCAGGGCGTACCCCTGGTCGTGACCGAAGCCCCGTTCGTGGGCACCGGCCTCGAACGTCGCGTCGCCATCGACTCGAAGACGGTCATCGTCTCCGAAGGCCCCGGCATCGTGGCCGCCGCCGATTCGCGTCGCATCATCGTCACGAAGGACGGCGAAATCGCTCCCGCCCAGCTTGAGAACAAGAAGTTCAAGAGCGAGCCGGCCAAGGGCGTCTACGTCTACGACCTTCGCAAGTTCCTCAAGACCAACTCCTCCACGTGCTTCAATCAGCGTCCGCTGGTCCGCCGCGGCGACAAGGTCAAGCAGGGTGACATCATCGCCGACGGCGCCGCCACCGACAAGGGTGAGCTCGCCCTCGGACGCAATGTCCTCGTCGGCTTCATGCCGTGGAACGGTTACAACTTCGAAGACGCGATCCTGCTCTCCGAACGCATGCTCACGGACGACGTCTTCACGTCCGTCCACATCGAGGAATTCGAAGTCACCGCCCGCGACACCAAGCTCGGGCCGGAACAGATCACGCGCGATATCCCGAACCTCGGCGAGGAAGCCCTGCGCAACCTCAACCGCGACGGCGTCATCCGCATCGGCGCCGAGGTGAAGCCGGACGATATCCTCGTCGGCAAGATCACCCCTAAGTCCGAAGGCGACCTCGCCCCCGAAGAGAAGCTGCTCCGCGCCATCTTCGGCGAGAAGGCCCGCGACGTGAAGGACACCTCCCTTCGCGTGCCCTCCGGCATCTCCGGCATCATCATGGACGTCAAGGTCTCCTCCCGTACCGACAAGGACGACGGACGCCTCTCGCCCAACGACCAGCGCCGCGCCCTCAAGAAGGTCAACGAAGAGTACCGCACGGCCGACTCCCGCCTCCGCGAAGAGATGACCGAGTCGCTCTCGAACATCCTCCTCGGCGAGAAGATCCCGCTCGACGTCAAGAACTCCGAGACCGGCGAAGCCATCATCCCGGCCAACCGCAAGATCACCAAGACCCTCCTCCGTCGCCTCGCCTCCGTCTCTCGTTCCATCGAGATGAACGACTCGCCGGTGAAGCAGAAGATCCGCCAGATCGTCGACGGCTACCACCGTCGCTTCGACGAACTTGAGCAGGAGCGCGCCCGCAAGGTCGAAGCCATCGAACAGGGCATCGACGAAGGCGGCGCCATCAAGAACGTCAAGGTGTACATCGCCACCAAGCGCAAGATCCAGGTCGGCGACAAGATGGCCGGTCGTCACGGCAACAAGGGCGTCGTCGCCCGCATCGTGCCCGTCGAAGACATGCCTTACCTCGCCGACGGCACCCCTGTCGACATCTGCCTCAATCCTCTCGGCGTTCCTTCCCGAATGAACGTCGGCCAGGTCCTCGAGACGCACCTCGGTTGGGCTTGTTCCAAGCTCGGCCTGAAGATGGCCACCCCCATCTTCGACGGCATCCCCGAGAAGCAGATCCGCGAATACCTCAAGCAGGCCGAACTCCCCGAGACGGGCAAGGCGATGCTCATCAACGGTCACACCGGCGAAGCGTTCGACCAGGACGTCGTCGTCGGCTACATCTACATGATGAAGCTGAACCACCTCGTCGCGGACAAGATCCACGCCCGCGCCACCGGTCCTTACAGCCTCATCACGCAGCAGCCTTTGGGCGGCAAGGCCCAGTACGGCGGCCAGCGCTTCGGCGAAATGGAAGTCTGGGCCCTCGAAGCCTACGGCGCCGCCTACACGCTGCAGGAGCTCCTCACGGTCAAGTCCGACGACGTCGCCGGACGTACCAAGATCTACGAGCAGCTCGTCAAGGGTGACAACACCCTCGTCAGCGGCACGCCCCAGTCCTTCAACGTGCTGATGAAGGAGATGCAGGCCTTGTGCCTGGATGTCCGCCTCGGCTCCACCACCGCCCCCACCCCGGATCGTAACTGAGCGTCCGACGTAACCACACCCAGACCTTAAAAGACATGATTCACCCGGAGCACACCCCCGAGTTCACCGCCAACGAGACGAAGGAACAGTCCTTCGATTTCGTCTCCATCTCGATCGCCTCTCCCGAGGAGATCGTCCAGTGGACGGGCGAACAGTTCCTCGACGAACTCGACGAACACGGCAACCGCAAGGTCAAGGGCCTCAAGGAAGTAAAGAGCCCTGAGACCATCAACTACCGCTCGTTCAAGCCCGAGCCGAACGGCCTCTTCTGCCAGCGCATCTTCGGTCCGGTCCGCGACTACGAATGCTACTGCGGCAAGTACAAGAAGGTGAAGTACAAGGACGTCGTCTGCGACAAGTGCGGCGTCGAAGTCACCGTCTCCCGCGTCCGTCGCGAGCGCATGGGCTACATCCGCCTCGCCATCCCGGTCTCCCATATCTGGTTCCTGAAGAGCATGCCCAGCCGTCTGTCGCTGATGCTCGACATGACCACCCGCCAGCTCGAGCAGGTCATCTACTACCAGAAGTACCTGGTCGTCGACCCTGGCGCCACCGGCATGGAAGAGAAGGAACTCCTCGACGAGGAATCCTACCGCCGCGCCGTCGAACAGCACGGCCCTGACGCCTTCAAGGCCCGCATGGGCGCCGAAGCCCTCCAGCAGCTGCTCAAGAAGATGGATCTCGCCTCCACGGTCGAGAACCTCCGCGACCAGCTCCGCTCCACGCGCTCCAAGCAGATCAAGAAGAAGATCGCCCGCCGCATGAAGATCATCCAGGGCTTCCTGGCTTCCGGCAAGCGCCCTGAGCACATGATCCTGACGGTGCTCCCGGTCATCCCTCCGGACCTCCGTCCGCTCGTCCCCCTCGAAGGAGGCCGCTTCGCCACCTCCGACTTGAACGACTTGTACCGTCGCGTCATCAATCGCAACAACCGCCTGAAGCAGCTCATCCAGATGAAGACGCCTGACGTCATCATCCACAATGAGATGCGCATGCTCCAGGAAGCCGTCGACGCCCTCCTCGACAACGGCCGCCACGGCAAGCCGGTCAAGGATCGCGACCGTCAGCTGAAGTCCATCTCCGACATGCTCAAGGGTAAGCATGGTCGTTTCCGCCAGAACCTTCTCGGTAAGCGCGTCGACTACTCCGGTCGTTCCGTCATCGTCATCGGCCCTGAGCTCAAGCTCAACCAGTGCGGGCTCCCGAAGAAGATGGCCCTCGTCCTCTTCGAGCCCTTCATCATCCGCCGCCTCAAGGAACTGGGCTTCGCCCATACCGTCCGCGGCGCCCGCAAGCACATCGAGCAGAAGAAGCCCGAAGTCTGGGATATCCTGGAAGAAGTGACCAAGGGCCACCCGGTGTTCCTCAACCGCGCGCCGACGCTCCACCGTCTCTCCATCCAGGCCTTCGAGCCCATCCTCATCGAGGGTGACGCGATCCGCCTCCACCCGCTCGTCTGTACCGCTTACAACGCGGACTTCGACGGCGACCAGATGGCCGTCCACGTCCCGCTGTCCCTGGAAGCCATCATGGAGTGCAAGCTCCTGATGATGTCCACGAACAACATCTTCTCGCCGTCCAGCGGTAAGCCGATCCTCACGCCGTCCCAGGACATCGTGCTCGGCGCCTACTACCTGACGCTCGAACCCGCCGACAAGCCGGCGGCCAACACCCACCTGCCGGTGCTGGGCTCCGTGTCCGAGGCGACGTTCGCCGAAGCCGAAGGCTCGCTCCACCTCCATGACTGGGTCCGTTTCGCCAACCCTGACTTCAACCGCAAGACGGTCCACGGCGAAGCCGCCGGCAGCACGATCGTCACCACGGTCGGCCGCATCATCTTCAACACCATCTGGCCTGCCGAACTCGGCTTCTTCAACGAGACCGTCAAGAAGGGCCAGCTCGGCGACCTGATCCTGAAGACCTATAAGTATTGCGGCCGCGAGGCTTCGATCCCGGTCCTCGACGCGCTCAAGGAGACCGGCTTCCGCATCGCGACCAAGGCCGGCATCTCCATCGGCGTGAACGACATGATCTACCCGAAGGAAAAGGAAGGCCTCGTCCGCGAAGCCACCGCCAAGGTCCGCGAATTCCAGCGCCAGAACGAATCGGGCACGATCACCAACGACGAACGTCGTAACAAGGTCGTCGACACCTGGTCCGGCGCCACCGACGCCATCGCGCAGTCGGTGTACACGACCCTTTCGCAGTCCGCGAAGGTTGCCGGCGTGAAGAAGGGCGACCCTCGCCATTCCCACCGCATGCTCATCAACCCGGTGTACGTCCTCATGGACTCCGGCGCGCGTGGTAACAAGGCCCAGGTGAAGCAGCTTTGCGGCGCCCGCGGCCTGATGGCCAAGCCGTCCGGCGAAATCATCGAACGCCCGATTCTCTCGTCCTTCCGCGAAGGCCTCTCGGTCCTCGAATACTTCATCTCGACGCACGGCGCCCGTAAGGGTCTGTCCGACACCGCGCTGAAGACCGCCGACGCGGGTTACATGACCCGTAAGCTTTGCGACGTCGCCATGGACGTCATCGTCACGGATTCCCGCGACGTGGCCCCCGGTTCCGAAGTCGTCACGCTCGGCGACGCCGCCCTCGGCCGTCACCTGGCCGCCGACGTCCCGAACCCGTCCGGCGCCGCCAAGGTCCTCGCGAAGTCCGAAGCTCCGCTCACCGAAGAGCTCATCGCCAAGCTCCGCGACGCCGGCGTCGACCGCGTCCACGTCCATATCCCGAACGGCGTCTGGAAGACCCCGATCTACGACGGCGACGAACTCCTCGTCTCCCTCTCCGACCGCATCGTCGGCCGCTGCCCGTCCGAAGACGTCACGAACCCGCTCAATCCTTCCGAAGTCATCGTGAAGGCCGGCGAACTCATCGACGAAGTCGCCGCCAAGCGCATCGAGACCGTCGGTCTCGACCGCGTGAAGGTCCTCTCTCCGCTCACGCACATGAACGTGAACGCGATCCCGCCCACCTCCTACGGCCTCGATCCTTCGACCGGCCGCATGGTCGAACGCGGCACCGCGGTCGGCATCATCGCCGCCCAGTCCATCGGTGAGCCGGGCACCCAGCTGACCATGCGTACGTTCCACATCGGTGGCGTCGCCCAGCTGAAGACCCCGGAAATCAAGTCCAAGGGCAAGGGCCTCGTCCAGTACGTCGACCTCACCACGGTCGTCGTCGGCGACAAGTTCATCGCCGTGAACGGCAACGGTTCCATCCGCCTCCTCAACGAGGCCGGTTCGCCGGTCGAGGAATACCGCATCGTCGCTGGCTCCGTCGTCGGCGTCGAAGACGGCAAGCCCGTGGACAAGGGCGTCCTCATCGCCGCCTGGGATCCTAACTCCACCCCGATCATCGCCAACGGCGACGGCAAGATCCGCCTCGTCGACATGATCTCCGGCGTGACCTTCACCGAAGAGCGCGACCCGTCGAACAACACGTTCTACAAGTCCGTCATCGAGCACTCCGACGAACAGAATCCCCAGATTCAGATCATCGGCGCCAACGGCAAGGAAGTCGGTTCCTTCTCGATCCCTGCCGGCGCCCGCGTCGAAGTGGACGAAGGCGACAAGGTCAGCCGCGGCTCCATCGTCGCCAAGATCCCCCGCCAGGCCGCCAAGACGCAGGATATCACCGCCGGCCTGCCGCGCATCTCCGAGCTCTTCGAGGCCCGTCCTCCGAAGGACGCCGCCGAGATCGCCAAGATCGACGGCACGGTCCGCTTCGAGCCTTCCATCCGCGGCAAGAAGCGCCTCGTCATCGCCGACTCCATCGGTCGCGAAGAGGAGCACCTCATCCCGCACGGCAAGCACATCATCGTCGCCGCCGGCGACAAGGTGAAGCAGGGCCAGGTCCTCACCGACGGCGCCGTCGACCCGCACGACATCCTCGACATCCTGGGCCAGTCCAAGGTGCAGGATTACCTCATCACCGAAATTCAGAAGGTGTACCGTACCCAGGGCGTCGTGATTAACGACAAGCACATCGAAATCATCGTCTCGCGCATGCTCCGCAAGGTCCGCATCACCGAGCCGGGCGACTCCGATTACCTCTGGGGCGAACAGGTCGACCGCACTCTCCTCGCGGAGAACAATCGCTCCATCAACGAGCGCGGCGGTCAGATCGCCGAGTCCGAGCCGATCCTCCTTGGCATCACCAAGGCCTCCCTCGAGACCGAGTCCTTCATCTCGGCCGCCTCCTTCCAGGAGACGACCCGAGTCCTGACCGACGCCGCCACGATGGCCAAGCGCGATAACCTGACTGGCTTCAAGGAGAACGTGATCATGGGTCACCTCGTCCCCGCCGGCACAGGATTGCCTGCATATCGTCGCATTCGCGTCTTCCAGACCCCGACTCCTGCTTAAGCGGAGCGTCGAGGATGGTCATCAGCCCCCGCCCGCAAGGGTGGGGGTTTTGTTTTGGCGGGGTTCCGGGCGGTTTGGGGGTTGATACCCCCTCCTGTTTTGCCTAATCCATAACTAACCCAAAGACACCCCTATGTCCCGCTTCCTCATCGCTGCCTCGGCCCTCACCGTTTCCGCCTTGGTCCAAGGTGCCAACTGGATCCCTTCCTCGCCTCTGATCCAGGTGGGCAACGACTGCGACATCTACTTCGACTCCGCGGCCAGCCTCGAAGTCACCGACAATCTCTACTCCAGCTCCACCAAGACGTCCGCCACGAGCTGGATGGTCACCCCGGGTTTCCTCCTCGAGTACGGCAAGGACTCGGCTCTTTCCGCCACGGTCTCGGCCAAGCGCACCTTCGTGAACTTCACGGACAAGGCCCTTTCCGACCTGCAGGACTCCCGTGACGCCCTTTCCCTCGGTGTCCGCTTCGCCGACGGCGGCCCGCTGACGCTTTCCCTGGATTCGTCCTACCGCGTCACCGCCCGTAACGACGACCTGCAGATGCAGGGACTCGGTGGCATCCTGGGAGCGACCCTTGTCCGTCAGGCCAACTACTCCCACTCATTCCGCGCCGACTACAAGCTGACCGAGAAGCTCAGCGTCGGGCTCGGCTACTCGAATTCCTTCAACCATTACCTCGACCCGGTGAAGACCGGCAACGCGGGAAGCTACCTTTACAACACGAATACCCTGACGGAGCTGAACACGAAGTCCATGCCGCTCAGCTTCGATTACCAGGCCTTCGAGAAACTCAGCTTCGGCCTCGCCCTGCAGCATGACGTGACGGATTACTCCGCGGCCCCTTATTACAGCCAGGCTGGCACGCCTCGCCCGGCGCTCACCTATAAGCAGCTCGTCAAGGACTTCGCCGGTCTCACCGCCAAGGGTCAGCTCACCGAATCCGGCAAACTCAACGGCAACGTCCGCGTGGGCTACTCGCAGTTCCACTACGACAGCGCCGCCAACGACTCGGACCTCTCCTACTCGGTCAACCTCAGCCACACGCTCACCGAACGCCTCAGCCATTCGCTGACGCTTTCCCGCGACGTCTCCGCTTCCTCGACGAACAGCCAGATGGCCTCGAAGAACTACACCTACGGCGTCGCCTTCAACGCCTCCGAGGATCTCAACTTCAACCTCTCGGCCACGAAGAGCGACGTCCATGCGAGCACCAGCCAGGTCAACACCTACGTTTATACCCTGGGTGCCGACTACAAGTACTCGAAGCACCTGAGCTTCCAGGCCAGCTACAGCCTGAATGACTCGACTGCCTCCTCCGCGGCTTCGACCTACACCTCGAACGCCTTCACCCTCTCCGCGGCTTTCCGCTACTGAGGCCTAGGTCTCGGCGTGCGGTCGAGCAGGACCGGTTGACCGGCAGGCCCGGTCTCCCTATTTTACTTCCATGTCTTCCGTCCTGAAAAGCCTGCTCGGCGCTTTTTGTGCCGTCGTCCTGCTTGCCGCGTGTGCTTCTTCCGGCTCCGCGCCCGTCAGCTCCGCCGCCTTCGAGCCGGAGAATGTCCTCACCCTCGGCCGGGGGGCTTCCGATCCATCCGCAGTACCTGCTCCGGTCGCAAGCGCCCCGGTCGCGGCTGAGGCCGCTGGTAGCACGCCCGTCGCCGCCGTCACCCCCGTCGCGCCGGTCGCCCCGCCTTCCGATTATGTCGTGGCCACGCCGACGACGCAGGCCGACCCGGCCGTCAGCCAGAACAGCTACCGGTTGCGCGCCCGCGACTTCATCCGCGTGCTGGTCATCAACGAGCCCGACACCCAGATCGAACGTCGCATCAATTCCGACGGCACGGTCGACATTCCCTTCCTCAAGAAGCTGGTGCCGGTCGCCGGCCTGACGCTCACGCAGGCCCAGGTAGAACTATCGAACCAGTTCCGAGCCTACTTCAAGAAACCCCAGGTCACGATCTCGATCGTCACCTACGCCGAACGTCGTGTGTACGTCTCCGGTTATGTCGGCAAACCCGGCCCGGTCTCCATTCCGCCCGAAGAGACGCTTACCCTCGGCCGGGCTCTCGCGATGGCGGGCGGCGTGCTGCCGCGCGGCAACCGTTCGGACGTCACGATCAAGCGCAACCGCGACGGCTCCCCGTTGGTCATCTCCAAGGACGTCCGGCGGATCGACGACGGCGATGAGCCTGACTTCATCCTGGAGGACGAAGACCAGATCTACGTCCGCGACAGCCGCATCTGATCCCTTTCCATGCCCAATCCGGACCCCTCGTCTGACAATCGCCCGCCCGAGCCTGCTCGCGGCGGCAACCGCGGTTACGGCGCCTACGGAGGCTACGGACAAGGTTATGGGGCCTATGGTGCGTATGGTGCCTACAACCGCGGCGGGGCGGGGGAGGGCAATCCGATCCAGAACTACCTGCTGATGCTCCGCGAGCGTTACTGGTGGATCCTGCTCTCGACGCTCGTCTTCCTCACGCTGGCCTTGCTCAATACCTTTAACACCGTCCCGGAATATCGCGCCACCGGCCGCCTCCAGGTGTTCCGTCTCGCCCCGACCATCAACGGCGGCTCCTCCGCCGTCGACGACAACTTCAAGATCGTCTCCAACGACGACTTCTTCACCGCCGTCGAGGTGATGCGCAGCGCCAACATCATCGAGGGCGTCTCGAAGCGCCTCACTTCGGCTGAGCGCAAACACGTCCTGGAGCCTTACCAGTCGGGCAACATCTTCTCGGGTCCGCTCACGGAGCAGGAGGTCTTCGCCAAGCAGCGCGGCATCAATCCTCAGCGCCAGACGTTGGTCATCAACGTCGATTTCACCCATCCCAACCGCGACCTCTCCCGTCAGGTCGCCCGGCTTTTCTGCGAATCGATCCAGAAATACAGCGAGGATTACCGCCTGACGATGACCAACCCGCTCATCGAGAAGGCGCGGATCGAGATCGAGACGCTCGAGGACAAGGTCCGCCGCCTCTACGAGCAGAAGAACGACCTGATCAAGAACCAGAAGCTGCTCTCCATCGCGAAGGACACCAACACCCTCACCACCGAACGCTCCGTGCTCGTGAAGGACCGCGAGGAGACCCGCAAGCAGATCGATGAGAACGAGATCCTGGTCTCGGTCATCGCCAGCTACGAGAAGGAGGGGCGCCCGCTCGGCGACATCCCGCAGATCCGTGCCGACAGCGACGTCGCCGCCGCGCAGACCGCCATCAGCGCCTCCAAGATCCGCATCAGCCAGATGACGGAGACCTACACGGACCAGCACCCGAAGCTCGTCGCCGAACGCGAAGCCCTCAAGCAGCTCGACCATCAGCTGAAGGAGGCGGTCGGCCAGGCGATCAAGTCGCGCCGGAGCTCGCTCGAGAACGCCAAGGCCCGGCACGAGGCGATCCTCCGTAACCTGCTCTCCAAGGAAGAGGAGATCTCGAAGCTGCAGGCCGCGAACGTCGAGCTCGAGCGCGTCGACAAGGAAATCAAGGCCAGCGAGGAATTCCTCGGTCGCATGAAGCTCAGCTACGAGGAGGCCAAGCTCCGTTCATCGACATCGGGCACGAGCACGTCCGTCCGCATCATCGACGCCCCTTCGGTCTCGGATAAGCCGATCAACAAGAACTACTACTTCAACGCCCTCGTCGGGGTCGGCTCGGGCATGCTCTTCGGCATCGTCCTCATCGTCGTCATCGGTACCCTGGATACCCGCATCAAGTCCGCTCATGACGTGGAGGGATCCCTGGGCCTTGCGCTCATCGGTACCGTGCCGCGTGTCGCCCATGCTTCCGGCCCGGATCGCGCGCTCCTGGCTCGTCAGGACAAGGACCGGATCGCCACGGAAGCGGTCCGCTCCATCTACTCCGCGCTCAAGGTCAATCCGGCGGTCTCGAAGGCCCGCGTCTTCTTGGTGACCTCGACCCGCCCCAGCGAAGGCAAGACCTTCGTCGCGACGAACCTCGCGTTGATCTTCGCCCAGCATTCCGAGCGGGTGCTCGTCATCGACGCCGACCTTCGCCTCCCCAACGTCGGCCCGTCCCTGGGTTTCACCGGCGACGGCGGTCTCAGCAAGTGGTTCAACGGCGAGACGACCCTTGACGAGGCGATCGTCCGCGACGTCGCTCCGGGGCTGGATGTCTTGCCGGTCGGCCTGAGCTGCAAGAATCCGACCCAGGTCATCAATAATCCTAAGTTCCTTGCGATGATCGACGGCCTGAAGGGACGCTACGATCGCATCTTCATCGACTCGCCGCCCATCGGCGCCGTGTCCGACGCGCTCCACCTCCTGCCGAAGGTCGACGGCGTGCTCTACGTCGTCCGCTACAACGCCGTCAACCTACGTAACGCGACCTCCTGCCTCGCCCGTCTGCGCGAGGCCCAGGCCCCGCTGCTCGGCGTCGTGCTCAACGCGATGTCGCTCCGCATGGCCTCGGCCTACACCGACAGCTACGACTCCTCTTACCGCAAGTACTACGTCGACGAACCGCGCGGCCCGTCCGCCCCTGATTCGACGAAGCCCTGATTTTCCCCATGCGCCCGCTCCTCCTGCTCCTCACCGCGCTCGCTTTCGTCGGCTGTCAGAACGTGCCGATCACGGGCCGTTCCCAGTTCATCCTCGTCGACGAATCGGAAGTCGCCTCGATGTCCGCTTCCGAATTCTCGAAGATGAAGAAGCTGCCGGGCGACAAGCGCCTGGCCAAGGTCAAGGAGATCGGCCTCAAGATCGTCGCCGCGGCCCGTCGGGACGATAAGGCCGGCGTCCTCCCGCCTTCCTCGAAATGGGACTTCGCCATCATCGATGACAAGTCGCCCAACGCCTTCGCGATGCCCGGCGGCAAGATCGGCTTCAACTCCGGCATGTTCCAATACGCGCCGACGGACGACGACATCGCGGTGATCCTCGGCCACGAGGTCTCCCACGTCATCTGCCGCCACGGCTCGGAACGCGTCTCGCAGGCCATGGGTGTCGCGCTCGCGGCCGCTGTCGCCGACGAGGCCACCAAGAATTCTTCGTCCAAGACCCGTTCCACCTGGATGGCTGCCGTGGGCATCGGCGCCCAGTACGGCATCCTGCTTCCTTTCAGTCGCAGCCATGAATCCGAAGCCGACCACCTCGGCCTGCTGTTCATGGCTCGCGCGGGCTACGACCCCGCGGCCGCCCCTCTCTTCTGGGATCGTTTCTCCAAGATCGGCGGCGCCCGCCCTCCGGAATTCCTCTCGACCCACCCCGCCGACAGCACCCGTGTGAAGCAGCTCCAAGGCTGGCTTCCGGAGGCCCGGGCGCAGATGCCCAAGAAGCCGTAAGGCCGCTTAGCGGCGCTCAGGGACGAGCGGGCAGGTGAGGTAGACGCCCTTGGGGTCGTTGAGGGCGCGGATCGATCGCAGCCACTTGGCGTTGGCCTTGAGGAAATCCTTGGCGGGATCCGCCGAGGCCTTGGCGAAGAGGGGAGAGTCGTTGTCGCCGTCCGAAAGGAGTTTCTGCAGCAGGTTTTCGCGACCGGAATTCAGGGCCGGAACCTGGATCAGTTCGGCCTCGTCGGTCTTGGCGAGGAGCTTCGCTTCCTTGATGGCGTCGCGCAGGCCGCCTAGCTTGTCGACGAGACCAAGGCCGCGGGCGTCTTCGCCCAGCCACACGCGCCCTTGGGCGATCTCATGCACGCCGTCTCGCTTGAGGCCGCGGCCGTCGGCGACGATGCGCAGGAAGTCTTCGTACACGCCGTCCACCGAGGTCTGGATGATCGCGAGTTCTTCGGGGGTCGCTGCGCGATGCTCGGCGAGCAGGTCGGCGTAACGGGCCGTCTTCACCCCATCGGTGCCGAGCTGGACCTTCCTCGCGAGGTCTTCATAGTTGAAGTGCAGGCCGAAGACACCGATCGAACCGGTGATCGTCGAAGGGTCGGCCATGATGAGGTTGGCTTTGGCGGCGATGTAATAGCCACCGCTGGCGGCGACGTCGCCCATCGAGACGACGACGGGGATGCCTTGGCTTTTGAGGAGACCGACTTCGCGCGCGACGACGTCGCTGGCGAAGGCCGAGCCGCCCGGGCTGTTCACGCGGAGCACGACAGCCTTGATGCGCTTGTCGCCGCGCAGCAGGCGAAGATCGTGGGCCAGGCGGTCGCCGCCGATGTCGCCGGGCGAACCCCAGCCGTCGACGATTTCACCTTCCGCGTAGACGATCGCGATCCTGGGCCCGCCGTGCGGCAGGGCCACCTTGTTGGCGTAGCGATGCAGGTTTACTTGCAGGAAGGAGGTGCCGGACTCGTCGGCGCCGGCGCCGGCGGCCCGGACCTGCTTCACGAGTTCGTCCCGGTGCATGGCCTTGTCCGCCAGCTTGAGTTCGACGGCCTTCCGGGCGTCATAGACGCCGGCCGAATCGACGGTCTTGGTCAGGACGCCGGTGGCAACGCCGCGCGATCTGGCGACGTCGCCGAGGACGCGCTTCCAGATTCCGCCCATGAGGGCTGCGGACTGCTCGCGCGCGGGTTCGCTCATCACGCCGCCGAGGTAAGGCTCCACGGCGGACTTATATTTCCCGACCTTCGTCACCTGCACGCCGATGCCCAGCAGCTTGAGCGATTCGCCATAATACATATGGTAAGAAGCAAGGCCCTTGAATTCCAGTTCGCCCGCGGAGTGGACGTAGACCTTGTCCGCGACGCTCGAGAGGTAGTATTCGCCCTGGGTGCCGTTCTCGATCCAGGCGATGACGGGCTTGCCGCTGGCCTTGAAGGCGGCGATGGCCTTGCGGATCTCGGCCTTCTGGGTGACGCCGGCGGCGAGGGGTCCGTTCAGCAGGATGCCGACGATATTTCGGTCCTTGGCGGCCAGGTCGATGGCTTCCAGCGCGCGGAGAAGGTCCAGCTCAGGGCCGTTGCCGCCGAGCAGCAGCAGGTCGAGGCCCGGAGCGCCATGGGCGGGCGTGTCGTTGATCGTCAGCTCCCCGCCGATGACGAGCATCGACTTGGGTTTCACGGAGACCGCGCCGGTCTCATGGTTGCCGCCTGCCGAACTCGCGAGCGAGACGATGAGCACGACCATCGCGAACGCCCCGAGGGTGATGGCGAGGAAGGTGCCGAGCGCGGAGGCGAACACGGCCTTGAAGAAATCTTTCATGGGGGGAGGAAAGGGAGAGGGGGGATGACGTCAGAATGATGCTTTCGTGACTCCTTTTCGCCAATCAAAAGCTCAATTTTGATTCCCTCTTTCCGCTCGATGCCGCCCGCCTCGGGGGCTAGTTTCGGGGCATGTTAGAGCCCACGTCTTCGGCCGGCGCCGCCACCTCCCGCAAGGCCCTGGCCATCAACCTCGATCGGTCGGCCTATGGCGCGTTCGCCGAAATCGGGGCCGGGCAGGAGGTCGTGCGTCACTTCTTCAAGGCCGGCGGCGCATCGGGGACGGTGGCGAAGAGCATCTCCGCCTATGACATGCGTGTCAGCGACGCCATCTACGGCCACCCGCAACGCTACGTCTCCCGTCAGCGCCTCGAGCAGATGCTCGACCACGAGTACGGGCTCCTGGTCGATCGACTGAAGGCCGAACGCGGCCCGGTGACCCGCTTCTTCGCCTTCGCCGACACGGTCGCGACCACCCCGCACGACGGCAAAGGGCAGGGCCACTCCTGGATCGGCATCCGCTTCCAGGACCAGCCTCAATCCGAGCCGAGCGAGGTGATCCTGCATCTTCGCCTCTGGGACAAGGACGCGGACCGCCAGCAGGACGCCCTCGGCGCGGTCGGCGTCAACCTCATCCACGCGGCCCTCAATACGCGCGACAGCGTCGACAGTTTCCTCACCGCGCTGATCGATGAGGTCGGCGCCGGCCGTGTCGAGGTCGAGTTCGCCCACTTCAGCGGGCCGGCCTTCGGCGCCTTCGATAACCGTGCCGCGGCCCTGCGTCTCGTCCGTCTCGGCCTCACCGACGCCGTGCTCTTCGGGCCGGAAGGCGACCCGCAGGTCCCGAGCGAATATTTCTACAAGCGCTCGGTCCTGGTGGCTCGTGGCACTTTCCGCCCGGTTTCCATCGTCAACGAGGATATGCTGGCCTGCGCATTGCGCGCCCTTCCCGAGGGCGGCAAGGACGTGATCCCCCTCTTCGAGATGTGCATCGGTTCCGACCCGCATCCGGAATCCGAGCTCATCGACCGCATCCGTCTCGTCGGCGCGATGCAGCATCCTTTGCTCGTGACCCGCCACCGAGGTTGGTATCGCCTGCCGGCCTATTTCCGGCTCCATACCACGGGAAGCATCACCTTGGTCGCAGGCATGAACAACCTCGTCGACCTGTTCAACCCCGAGCATTACACGCACCTTGAGGGCGGCGTGCTCGAGTCCTGCGGACGCCTCTTCAAGGACGGCGTGCGTGTCATGGTCTACCCGATGCGCGGCGACCAGCTCCGCCGGCTGATCCTCGATCCGGTGGCCTGCAA
>RFRI01000200.1 GCA_009924535.1 Verrucomicrobiota bacterium | reverse complement strand
TTTAATGGATGTGTAACTCAACTGGATCAGAGTATTCGGCTCTTACCCGAAAGGTTGTGGGTTCAAATCCCACCGCATCCACCAATTTATGATGGTCTAGTAGATCAACGCAAGATCGGGCGAAATTTAAACGCAGGGCTGCTGGATACGGTAATCAAGCGAGAGCATCACGTTGCCGCCTTGCTCGGGCTCGCTGTATTTGAGGCGAGTCTGGTTGTAGCCGGAAGAGGTCTTCGACCAGAGCTCCCAGCCGCTGCGGCCGCTGAGCACATGGTTGTAGCTGAGTTCGACGCCGGCCGCGCCGGTCTTGCCGGTGTAGTGCAGTTTCTGCATCGATTCGACCCGGACTTCGGAGATGTCGTCGACGTTATCGGGCAAAGCGTCCGTGTCCTTGACGTAACCCAGCACATGGGCGGCCATGACTCCGAAAGGATAGGTACGGACGATATCCTGCTCGAGCCGGATGGGTCCTTCGACCGGAAACTGTTCGATGAAGCGTGCGACCGACTTGACGCCGTCCTCGGACGTGAGGGCCTGTCCGGTCCCGGGGAAGGCGAGGTCGTTCACCAACGTGAAAGGCAGGGCGCGGCGTTCGCGGAGGTGCTTGCGGAGTTCGTCGATGTTGATCTGGCGTTCGGCGGGCGCGGTGACCGGAGTCAGCTTGGCCAAGGACTTTCGCCCCTTGGGGTTGGCGCGGTTCGTCTCGTCGATGACGAACCAGACCTTGTTGAGCCAGCCTTGCAGGACACGCACGCGGGCGTCTTCCATGATCTTCTCGCGATCGATGGAGACCGCGTCGCGCGCTTTCTCGGCGGCGATGAGGCGCAGGTACTCGCCGCGAAACTCCTTCTGCAGCGAAGCGAGGTCGGCCTTGACGCTCCAGCGGGCGCGGTTGTCGACCAACGGGAAGCCGTTGCGGTCGTAGATTCTGCCGCGGGCGGGCGGGCGGAGCACGACGCGCCGGCTTTGGGTGTCCGACTGCTCCTTGAGGTCGCTGGATTGGACAAGCTGACGATAGCCCAAGCCGCCGATCACGTAGAGGAAACCGACGAAGAAAAAGAAGAACACCCCGTAGAGGCGAAGGCGTTCGACGGGGGTCGAAGGAAGGACCCGCATGTCGGATGACTCCTTCATGGCGTTTCGGGAGCCGGCGGGACGCTCATCCGGTCCATCGCGGCGTTCTGGGTGAGGGCGATGGGAATCAGGCCGATCGTGCCGACCACGGCGGCGAGCAGCAACTGAGCCAGGAGATGTCCCGCAAGATCGGTGGCGGACGCCGGCGCGCCGTAGGATGAGGCGACGAACCAGACGAGACAGGCGGAGACGTTGACGATGGCGGCGGCACGGAGCATGCCCGGAGTATTGCGCATCAGCTGACGATTGGACGACAGGAAGATCGACACCGCGACCAACGACAAGGCGAGCGCTCCGTCCGGGATGGGCCGGCGTGCTTCGAACAGGAACCCGAGGCAGGCGGCGAACAGGATGACCTGCCAGCGCTTCAGGCGGCGACAAGGCGCGATCAGGCAGGTGCCGGAAACGAAGAACACGAGCGAGGAGGACGCCAACGAGTCCGAGGCGAGGTCGGCGCCGAGCAACCAAGGGTAGGTCGCAAGCAGCAGGATCAGCCAGGCCCAACCCATGGTCACTGGAATTGATCGCCCTGCATCAGGGCCTCGCCCGGATTCTGGTGCAGCGGGACGAGCACGGAGACTTCCTGCAGGTTATACAGGTCGCGGGAGGGGACGAGGAGGCTCTCCTTGAAATTGCCGACCTGCGTCGCATAGGTGCCGCCATCGAGGTAGCCCAGCATCAGGCGGCTAGGGAAGACGCCGCCCATGCCGGTGGTGAAGACGCGGGCAGGCTGCCCGGCGGGCAAGGTGTAGTCGCGGGGGATCACGCTGACACGCGACTTGGCCGTGCCGAGCGAATTGGAAGCGACGCCGTTCACGAGGACGATGTGATTCTGTTCGTCGCCTTCGAGATAGGCTGTGCAGCGGAAGCCGGGGCTGGTGACGAGGTCGACCTCGCTGGTGGTCAGGTGGACGGCGGTCACGCGACCGACGACCGTATTGCCGAAGACGACCGGGGCGCCGGGACGGATGCCGTCGTTACGACCTTTGCGGATGACGATGCGCTGCCACCAGGAAGAGCTGTCGCGCGTGGCGACGCGGGCCACGACCGACATGTATTCGGCCGGGACGTTATAACGGGTGATCTCGCGGAGCCGGACGTTCTCGCGGCGGATATCTTCGAGCGCGTTGACCTTGATCTCCAAGGCGGCGTTGATCCGGGCGAGGTCGCGGCCGGCGGCGGCCATCTCCTCGACGCTCCGGCTTTTCTTCTCCCAGAAGGTCGCCATGTCGCGAGACTTTCCAAGGAGATGCAAGGCGGGAGCCTGGAATTCGACGAAGGCTTCGCGATTGAAACGACGCACGGCGCTAGGCACGAGGATCCATAGCGCCACGAAGATCGAAAGGGCGACGTAGGAGGCGCGGGCGCCTTGACGGTTCTGGTCCATGGCGGGTCGGCCCGCGAACGGGGCTTAGTCTCGACCGCTCCAGCGGGAGGAGTTCGCAAGGATCTTGCCGGTGCCATTGACGACGGCGCAGAGGGGGTCTTCGGCGACGAAGACCGGCAAGCCGGTGGCTTCGGAGATGGCACGATCGATCTTGCGGATGAGTGAGCCGCCGCCGGCGAGGACGATGCCGCGATCGACAAGGTCGGCCGAAAGTTCGGGCGGGATGCGCTCCAGCGAGCCCTTGATGGCCTCGATGATCAGGTTGATATTGTCGGCCATCGCCTCACGCACCTCCTGGGAGGTGAGGTGCAGCTGACGGGGAAGGCCGGTGACATTGTCGCGTCCCTTGACTTCGAAGGTGAGCTCCTGTTCGAGCGCGTAGGCCGAGCCGATCTTGATCTTGATCTCTTCCGCGGTGCGTTCGCCGATGATCAGGTTGTACGAGTTGCGGATATACTTGATGATCGACATGTCGAACTCGTCACCGCCGACGCGGATCGACCGGGCGTGGACGATGCCCCCGAGGGAAAGCACGGCGACTTCCGTCGTGCCGCCGCCGATGTCGACGATCATCGAGCCGGTGGGCTCTTCGACCGGCAGGCCGACGCCGATGGCGGAAGCGACCGGCTCAGGGATGGTGATGACGTCGTCGGCGCCGGCGCGGTAGGCCGAATCCATGACGGCGCGACGTTCGACGGCCGTGATGCCGTAAGGGACGGCCACGACGACGGTGAGATTGGTGAACAGGGATTTGCGGGCCACCTTGCCGATGAAGTAGCGAAGCATATGCTCGCTGATCTCGAAGTCGGCGATGACGCCGTCCTTCATCGGGCGCAGGGCCTGGATGTCTCCGGGCGTACGACCGAGCATCATGCGCGCCTCGTTGCCGACGGCGATCGGCTTGCGCGTGCTGGTGCGGATGGCGACGACGCTGGGCTCGCGGAGGACGACGCCGCGATCCTTGAGGAAGACGAGCGTGTTGGCCGTGCCAAGGTCGATGCCGATGGCTTGGGTGAATAGCCCGGGGAAGCGCTTAAACATCAGGGTCGTGGTGGTTTCCTTTATGAACAGTTTATTCACATCATAGTCAAACGAAACTTCGGCCGCCAGGGGCGGGGCAGGGACGTCATAAGATTCATCCTGACAGAGAGATAGGCGGCGCCGACAGGCGACCCCCCCGGAACCTATTAACACGCACG
>RFRI01000199.1 GCA_009924535.1 Verrucomicrobiota bacterium | reverse complement strand
CTGCTCCGATTTGCACCCTTGCACTGCCTCTTTCTGCGCCTCCAAGCCTCTAATCTGCCTCCCCCTCATGTCATACGAAGAAGAAATAAACCTACAGCGGAAATACTACGCGGACACTGCTACAAAGTATGATGCCATGCAGATCTCGGAACAGGATGAGCACCAGTTCGCCTTGGCGGTCCTTTCCGCCATGATCGAATATCACGGAATCAGGTCCGTGCTAGACGTTGGCTCCGGCACTGGCCGTGCCCTGCGCTATCTCAAGGCGCGCCACCCTGGCGTACGATTCGTCGGTATCGAACCCGTGGAAGCTTTGCGCCAGGTCGGCCACGCCGCGGGCCTGACGCCCACCGAACTCAAGGATGGGGACATCAACCAGCTCGACGCCATGGACGGCGAGTTCGACTTGGTCTGCGAGTTCGCCGTGTTACATCATGTTCCTCAGCCAGAAATCGCCGTCGCGGAAATGCTGCGCGTAGCCCGTCGGGCCATCTTCATCTCCGACGCCAATAATTTCGGCCAAGGCGGCAAAATCAGCCGATTCATCAAGCAGCTAATAAATTCGCTGGGGCTCTGGTCCGCCTTCAATTACCTACGCACGCGGGGACGGCGTTACAATATCTCGGAAGGGGACGGCCTCTTTTACTCTTACTCCGTGTATAACAACTATGCTCAGCTCCGACGAAGCTGCCGACGCCTCCACCAATTCAACACGGTCGACGCCGCCAGAAGCCTTTATCGGTCTTCTCCCCATGTTGCTATTCTCGGCTTAAAATAACCCCATGAAACTCCTTATCACCGGCGGCGCCGGCTTCATCGGATCGAATCTCGCCCGGCTCGCGCATGCCGCCGGACACGAGATCACGGTCGTCGATAAGCTGACCTACGCCGGCAATATGTCGTCGCTCGCTGACCTCCTCGGCCAGCCGCGCTTTACCTTCGTCCAGGCGGACATTTGCGATGCCGAGGCCATGCGCCGCGCTTTCGCTGAAGCGCGGCCCGACAAGGTCCTGCACCTTGCGGCCGAGTCGCATGTGGATCGTTCGATCGACGGGCCGGGGGAGTTCATCGCCACTAACATCACCGGAACCTTCCAACTTTTGCAGGCCGCGCTGGGCCATTGGCGATCCCTGTCCGGTCCGACCAAAGACGCTTTCCGTTTCGTCCACGTATCGACCGACGAGGTCTTCGGGTCGTTGGGTCCGTCTCACCCCGCCTTCAACGAGTCTACCCCCTATGATCCGCACTCGCCGTATAGCGCGAGCAAGGCCGCCAGCGATCACCTCGCGCGCGCGTGGAGGGATACCTACGGCCTGCCGGTCGTGGTGACCAACTGCTCCAATAACTATGGTCCCTATCAGTTCCCCGAGAAACTCATACCGGTCGTCATCCTGAAGTGCCTGCGTGGCGAGGCCATTCCCGTCTACGGCCAGGGCGAGAACATCCGCGATTGGCTCTTTGTCGACGACCATGCCCGCGCGCTACTCGCTGCGGCGGAGAGGGGAGTCCCAGGCCGTACTTACTGCATCGGCGGGGATAATGAACGACGGAACATCGACCTGGTGAAGCTCCTCTGCGAGCTGTTGGATGAACACCGTCCGCGTGCCGATGGTAAGCCGCATGCCTCTGCGATCGCCTATGTCGCCGACCGTCCCGGACACGATCAGCGCTACGCCATCGATGCCCGCCGCGCCCGCGCCGAGCTCGGCTGGGCCCCGCAGGAGGATTTCCGCAGCGGCTTTCGAAAGACCGTCCGTTGGTACCTCGACCACCCTGCCTGGATTCAAGGCATTCTCGATGGCTCTTACCGCCTAGAGCGTCTTGGAAAATCTAAGTAAACGCCGTGCCTTTCGCCCGCATTCTCCGCTCTAGTGCGCTCATGGGCGGAGCCCAGGTCATCGTACTTATCGCCGGATTTGTTCGCGCGAAAATAGTCGCCGTGGTTTTCGGGGCCGCGGGCATCGGCCTCATCGGCGTGCTCAATGGATTCAACGGGAATATCGCTTCTTTTACCAGCTGGGGTCTAGCAACTTCGGGGGTGCGGATTATCGCCGGAGCGCCGGAATCAGATAAGCCCAACAAAATTTCCGCCGTGCGGTATTTGGGTCGCCAGCTGAGTTGGGTCGGATTGGGAATCGTGGTCCTGTCACTCTGGCCGGTGGGCCGAGCTACTTTTGCATCAGATAAGTATATGCTCGAGCTCGCCGTCGCTGGCCTAGCAGTTCCATGTCTGGTGGCCTCTGCCGCTTGGTCGGCCATACTACAAGCCGCCGGTCGGCTCAAGGCCTTGGCTAAAGTTCAGGTCATCGGTGCGATTGCCGGGCTGCTCATCGGGCTGCCCCTCATTTACTTAGTTGGCACCCTCGGCGTCGCCTTGAGCATCTTTCTCGCCGCGGCTGTCCCGGCCATCGCACTTTGGGACGATGCCCGTCGGCATTACCCGACCGACATGGCCCCCGCGAACGAGTCGGATGTCCGGTATCTGCTCCAGCTAGGCGGGGCGCTAATGATAGTAGGCTGGCTCGCGCAATTATCTGCCTATATCGTGCGGCTCATCATCATCCGCGATCACGGCTTGGAGGCTGCAGGGTATTATCAGGCAGCCTTTGCTATCGCTGGCAGCCTTCCGGGCTTCGTTTTTGTCGCAATGGGAGCCGATTTTTTCCCGCGGATATCCGCTGCCCGTGATGAGAAGGAAGCCGCTCATCTCGCCGAGAAACAAATTCAAGCCGGCCTACTCTTGGGGCTGCCATTACTCGCTGGGCTCCTCACCATGGGCAAGCTCTGCATTCATCTGCTCTATGCCAACTCGTTTGACGCCGCCATTCCGTTGCTGTCGTGGATGGTTTGGGGGGTATTTCTCCGTTTAATTGCCTGGCCGCTAGGCTATTGGCTACTGGCGCGCGGTTCAGCGTCGGCGGTCATCGCATCCGAGACCATCGGCAACACCGTCATGGTAGTGCTGCCGCTTTTCTTAATCCCTTATTTCGGTCTGACGGGTGCCGCTCTGGGTTTCTGCATCAGCTATGTCATCTATGCAGGCTTGATGATCGCCATTGCTCGTCGGCGCTCTGGGCTCTGGCTCAGCGCACCTACGTGGCTCAGCATCTCCGCCGCGACCAGCGTCCTGCTACTCGCTCAGTTCAGCGTCTCGCACGCCGAGGGCCTTTATTGGGGGCTAATCCCGACGGCGTTCATTGCCTTGGGCTGTTTCTGGACCTATCGTCGCGCGCTGCAGGCGGACTGACCGTTCCACTCTTACTATTATGAAAGGCATCATCCTCGCCGGCGGTTCCGGCACCCGACTTCATCCCCTCACTCAGGTCATGAGCAAGCAGCTCCTGCCGGTGTACGATAAGCCGATGATCTATTACCCGCTCTCGGTGCTCATGCTCGCCGGCATCCGCGAGATCCTGATCATCTCGACGCCCCAGGACCTACCGAAGTTCCGTGAGGTGCTGGGTGACGGCTCCCGGCTCGGCTGCCGCTTCGAGTATGCGGAACAAGCCGTCCCGAACGGCCTCGCCCAGGCTTTTATCATCGGTGAGCCGTTCATCGGCACCGACGATGTCTGCCTCGTCCTCGGCGATAACATCTTCTATTCCGCTGGCCTCGGCACACTGCTTCGCGAATGTGTCCAGCTCCAGGGCGGTACGGTCTTCGCCTATCACGTCAAAGATCCCGAGCGCTTCGGCGTGGTCGAGTTCGACGCCGCCGGCAA
>RFRI01000198.1 GCA_009924535.1 Verrucomicrobiota bacterium | reverse complement strand
CGAACCCGGGCGCAAACAATTCCTGGCCGACCTACGTCTCGAAGCTGACGGCAAACCCGTGGCCTGGATGCTCGAGTCTTTCCCGACGGCCGAGCAGATCCTCGCGCAATCGGCCCGCCAAGGCGAAGCCGATCGCTACCCGGTGATGATGAACGCGAAGCTCATGGCGACGGTGCCGGCGGACACGCGGAAGCTCGTGCTACGCTTCCCGGACGCCTTGGGCACGGTCTTCACGAACCTTCGCAAGGGCATGGATTTCCAGACGGTCATGGCGGTGTCGAAGAACGAACCCGGCGAATTCCAGCTCGGCGACGGCCCGGCTCCTGAGGATAATCAGACAATCCTCACACTCCTGGCCGACGGATTCGGCCACGTCATCCCTGAAGGCTGGGACCACTGCCTCTTCATGCTGGCGATGTTCCTCGGTGCGGCCTCGCTCGGCCAAGCCCTCGGGCGTTCGCTGGTCTTCACCCTTGGGCACAGCATCACGCTCAGCGCCGTCGCGCTCGGCTGGGTCGGCAACCCCGGCCCGTGGATCGAACCTTTCATCGCGCTCACCATCGGCCTCGGTGCGCTGATGGCCTACCGCGGCAACGCGACGAACCGTCAGATGCTCGTCATCCCGGCGGCCTTCGGCCTGGTCCACGGGCTCGGCTTCGCCGCGGCGGTCTCCGATCGCCTCAAGGACTGGGACAACGGCAGCATCGTCCGCATCCTAGTCGGCTTCAACGTCGGCGTCGAACTCGCCCAGATGGCGGTGATCTTCACCTCCGCCGCCCTGCTCTGGATCGTCCTCCGTACCGGCCTACCGGAGCACAAGGTGCGCCGATCCCTCTGCCTGACCGTAGCGATCGTCGGGTTCGGCGTGATGGCCTGGCGCATTGCCGGTATTGCCGGCGTGGTCTGATCAAAGACGGCCGACGGGGCGCTTGCCGGCATCGAGCTTCTTCCGCTCCGCCGCGGCGAGCTCCTGCAAAGCCTTCACGATGTCCGGATGGGCGGCCGCAACGTCGTTCGACTCGCCCTGATCGGTTTCGAGATCGTAAAGCGAAAGGCCGATCTGACGCTGGTGCGTCGTCGCGGGCAGGCCGTCTTTCGACGCCGGCACCATGTCGACGTAGCTGCGGTAGGCGTGAGGCAGATGCAGCTTCCACCTGCCCTTGCGGACGGCTTCCAGTCGGTCGCCGTAGTAATAGGTGAAGGCATCGCGTGCGGTGACCTTCTCGCCTTTGAGCAAGGCGAGGAAGGATTGGCCGTCGATCTCGTGCTTGGGAGCCTTGGCCGAGCAGGCCTCGACGAGCGTCGGGACGATGTCGATGTTGGCGGCCAGCGCATCGGTGCGGGTAGCGGGCTTCACCACTCCGGGCCAGCGGACGATGAACGGCACGCGGACGCCGCCCTCGAAGGTCGTACCTTTGCCTTCACGGAAAGGTCCGGCCGAACCCGCATGACGACCGAAGTTCAACCACGGGCCGTTGTCGCTGGTGAAGACCACGATGGTCTCCTTCTCGACGCCGGTGTCGGCCAGGGCCTTGAGCACGGCGCCCACCGCGCGATCGATATCGGCGAGGGTGTCGGCATAGGGCGTGGCGCCCTTGCCCTTGAAGTCGGCCGAGGCCCCGAGGGGCGTGTGCGGCATGGAGGTCGCCAGATAGAGGAAGAACGGCTTATCCTTACCGGCGCTGTCGTGGATGAAGCGGACCGCGCGCAGGCCTTGGGCGGTCGTGAGCGCATCCATGTCCGACCAATCGCGCACGAAGCCCATCGGGTGTCCGTTCACGTAGCGCGGCAGTTCCGGATACATCTTCCGACGTGATTCGTCGCCGACGGCATAACCCAAGGGCCACATGTCGTTCGAGTACGGCAGGATCATCGAATCATCGAAGCCGTGGTTGGGCGGGAGGAATTTCGGCGCGTCGCCGAGGTGCCACTTGCCGACCACTCCGGTGTGATAGCCGGCGTCGCGGAGCAAGGTGCCGAGCGTCTGCTCTTCGTTGCTCAGGCCGGTCTTCGACTGCGGGCCGAGCGCGGCGCCCCCCAGGCCGAGACGGTTCGGGTAACAGCCGGTCATCAGCGCCGTACGCGACGAGGTACATACCGCCTGCGTCGCGTAGAAGCTAGTGAAGCGCAGCCCTTCCTTGGCCAGGCGATCGATGTTCGGCGTCACGTTCTGCGTCGAACCGTAGCAACCCGGATCGGCCCACCCCATGTCGTCGCACATGATATAAACGATGTTCGGCCGGGCGCCGAACAAGGTCGCGCACAGCAGGAGGCCCAAGGTTGGGGTAAACCTCATGAGAGCATTACTAGGGGGTTTACCCTAGGTGACCAAGCCCTAAAAACTGACGACTTAGACCTTTAGACCAAGCTCAGCGCAGACGGCGGGGTGCTTGCGGGCCTTGTTGATGAACTCATCCACCCCGAAGTCGGCCACGATGAAGTCGCCATAACGGAAGGACGGGCACTTGGACTGGCCGGTGATGGCGACCAGCTGGCGCATCTGATGCATGTCGGCGACCACGTCGCGGATATCGAGCTTCACGCCCTGAGCGGCGAAGTATTCGAGGGCCTGGGTGCACCACGGGCAACCGGGCTTGGTGTAAAGGATGGGCAGAGGCTGCGGCATGACGGAAACCAAGCGGGCCAAGCCCGGGTTAGCAAGCGGAGAGCACCCGAGGCGTTGACAGTACCGCAAGGGTTGCAGGAAATGTCGCATCCCCATGGAAACCATTCACGGAGCCCCCAGCTATACCCTCCGCACCGCCGAGGTCGAACTGGCTGTCACCCAGACCGCCGGCCACCTCGCCCCGGTCACGTTCAACTTCCCCGGCCTCAAGGCGTCCCCCTACTCGCTCTCGCCATGGATACCCACGCAGATCGACCAATCGCTGCCGAACCTGCTCACTTATCTGCGCGGCGACTTCATGTGCCTGCCGTTCGGGGGACAGGAGAACGGGCCGCCCCACGGCGACACGGCCAACGCCCCCTGGCAGCTCGTGTCGGCCTCCGCGACCTCGCTTAAGCTTACGCAGACCGGCACCGACACCGGGGCGACCGTGGCGAAGAATTTCACGCTTATCCCGGGCCACCATGCGATCTACTGGGAACACCTGATCGAGAATCTCGAAGGCCGCTGGAACTACGGCAATCATCCGGTACTCGACCTCTCGCACGTGCCTGCCGGCGCGGCCCGCATCGCCACGAGCGCCTTCCGTTTCGGCTCGGTCTATGCCGGCGAGTTCTCGAACCCCGCCGCCGGCGAGACCGGGGTGCTCAAACCCTTCGGTGAATTCTCCACGCTGAAGTCCGTCCCGATGAAGGACGGCTCCCACACCGACCTCACCCGCTATCCGGCCCGCGCCGGCAACGACGACCTGATCATGCTGGTCAACGCCCCCGCCACGGAGGCCCAGCCGTTCGCCTGGACGGCCGTGACCTTCCCGGGCTACGTCTGGTTCTCCCTGAAGAACGTCGACGACTTCCCGTCCACGCTCTTCTGGCTCTCCAACGGTGGCCGCCCCGGCCATCCTTGGGAGAAGCGCCATCTCGGTCGCCTCGGCCTCGAGGAGGTCTGTTCCCACTTCTGCGACGGCGTCGACGTCGCCCGCGAGGATCGCCTCGCCGCCAAGGGCATCCCGACCAGCCGCCTTTTCCGCAAGGACCAGCGCGTCCGCCTCCCCCTGATTCAGGCCGCCGCCGCGGTGTCCACCGACTTCGGCCAAGTCCTGAGCATCGTC
>RFRI01000197.1 GCA_009924535.1 Verrucomicrobiota bacterium | reverse complement strand
GTGGCGATGCCTTCGGTGCGCTCGAGGAAGATGCCGTTGCGGGTGAGGAGCTTGTCGACCTCGTCGATGGTGCGCTCGACGCCGTCGCAGAAGGCCGAGACCTTGGCGAGCCAGCCGTCGGGGATGTCGCGCGTCACGCCGCCGATGCGGGTATAGCTCGTGGTGAAGCGGGCGCCGGTGAGTTCTTCGAAGAGCGTGTAGAGCTTCTCGCGCTCGTTGAAGGTGTACATGAACACCGTCCAGGCGCCGGTATCCATCGCGTAGACGCCGATGCCGAGGAGGTGGGACGAGATGCGGGCCATCTCGCAGGTGAGCACGCGGATCGCCTCGCAGCGCGCGGGCAGCTTGAGTCCGGCGAGCTTCTCGACGGCGATGGCGTAGGCGACGTTGTTGGCGAGCGGAGCGAGGTAGTCCAGACGGTCCGTGTAAGGGACGAACTGGTTGTACGTCATGTTCTCGGCGATCTTCTCGTCGCCGCGGTGCAGGTAGCCGATGACCGGGTCGCACTTCACGACCTTATCGCCGTCGAGCTCGAGGCTCAGGCGGAGCACGCCGTGCGTGGCCGGGTGGGACGGACCCATGTTGAGGGTCATGTTCTCCCCGCGCAGTTCTTCCGAACGGGCGGCGACGTCGCCGATGGAGATTTCCTTGGTGATCTTCACGTTAAATCAGGCTTTGGGTTTTTCCTCGGTCCAGGACTGGTCGAGCGCGGAGGGTTCGCCTTCGGAGAGCTTGCCGCCGTGCGAGACGAACGGTCCGCCCATCATCGGCGCGGGCTCGACCTTCTGGCCGGTGACTTCCGCGACGTCGGCGGCAGGGAAGGGGACTTCGATGCCGGCGAGAGGGAAGTCCTTGCGGAGCGGGTGATACGGATACGAATCCCACATCAGGATGCGGCGCGGGTCCGGGTGGCCTTCGAAGACGATGCCGAACATGTCGTACGCTTCGCGCTCGTGCCAGTTGGCGCCGGGGTGGAGCGAGGAGACGCTGGGGACGCGGTCGTTGACGGCGTCGACGTGCAGACGCACGTATTCCTTGTGCGTCGTGCTGAGGAGATGGATGACGACGCCGAAGCGGGCTGGGCGACCTTGCAGCTCGAGACCGCAGAGGTCGGCGAGCAGGTCGAAGCCCTGTTCGTCGCGCAGGGCGCTGACGACGGCGAGGAGGTCGCTGCCGGCGACGCGGAAGGTCGGCATGTCCTTGCCGGCGAGGTCCTGCGTGGCAGGGAAACGGGAGGTGAGCGCGGCGGCGTCCATGTCCGTGCTTAGCTGACGATCTTGGTTTCGATCGTGCGACCGCGGAACGTGCGGCGCAGCGAGCCGCCTTCCTGGCGGATCTTTTCCTGGAGCAGCATCATGCCGAGCGCCTCGGCGAACTCGAGAAGGCGCTCTCGGCCGCACCCGGGCCGCTCTCGGCCTACGACGTGCTGGGCACGCTGGGTGGCGTAGGAGCGATACATGCCGCCGGTGGAAGCGCAGGCGCCCATGGCGACGACCCACTTCGGTTCGGCCATCTGGTCGTAGATGCGGCGGACGACTTCGGCCATCTTGTAGGTGACGGTGCCGGCGACGATCATGCAGTCGGCCTGGCGGGGGGAGAAGCGCATGACCTCCATGCCGAAGCGGGAGATGTCGAAGCGGGAGCCGCCGGCGGCCATGAGCTCGATGGCGCAGCAGGCGAGGCCCATGGGCATCGGCCAGACCGAGTTGCTGCGCACCCAGTTCACGACGGCATCGGCGCGGGTCACGATGACCTCGCCCTCCACCTTGCTGTTATAACCGAAATCGGATTTGACCATGGTCGTTGGCCGCAAGTTAGGATGCCCCCCCATAGGAGCAAGCGGGAAGGGGCAAAAAGGCCGTTTTTATCGCTTCTAATCGGGGTCCGTAGCGCCGGCAGGGGTCAGGAGGGAACCTTGCAACTAAACGCCGATGGGTTTGTTCTACTGAGGTACCCCATGAAGACGCTCTCCGTCCTGCTGGCCGCCTTGCTTACGGCCACCATTTCCGCCCGCCCGCCCAACGTCGTGGTGATCTTCATCGACGATATGGGCTACGGCGACATCGGACCCTATGGGGCGACCAAGCAGCGCACCCCCCACCTCGACCGGATGGCCAAGGAGGGCATGAAGCTGACCAGTTTCTACGCCGCCCCGGTCTGCTCGGTTTCGCGCGCCCAGATGATGACCGGTTGCTATGGTGCCCGGGTCTCGGTCCCTGGGGTCTATTTTCCGGGTCAATCCGTGGGGTTAAATCCATCTGAAGTTACTGTAGCAGAGAGACTTAAGGAAAAAGATTATACCACCCAGATGGTCGGAAAGCGCTGTCATCGGAAAGTGGCACCTGGGCGACCAGCCCGAATTCCTGCCTACCCGCCAGGGCTTCGACCACTATCTGGGCATCCCCTATTCGAACGACATGCTCAAGAAGTCGGCCGACACGAAAATCCCGGTCGTGCCCCTCCTGCGGGATGAGAAGATCGTCGAACTGATGGACGGGGACGCCCAGACCCGCCTGGTCGAAATCTACACCAAGGAGGCCGTCGACTTCATCGGACGTAACAAGGACAAGCCCTTCTACCTCTATTTCGCCCATAACGCGGTCCACACGCCGATCCACCCCGGCGCGGCTTTCGCCGGCAAATCCCAGAACGGTCGCTTCGGCGATTGGGTCGAGGAAGTCGACTGGAGCGTCGGTCAGGTGCTCGACGCGCTCCGCTCGCAAGGCCTCGATAAGGACACGCTCGTGGTCTTCACGAGCGACAACGGTCCATGGCTGATCAAGGGAACCGACGGCGGCAGCGCCGGCCCGCTCCGCGGCGGCAAGGGCTCGACTTGGGAAGGAGGCATGCGCGAACCGACGATCGCGTGGTGGCCAGGTCACGTGCCCGCGGGTTCCGTCAACGACGCCGTCGCCGGCACGATCGACCTTCTTCCGACCTTCGTCTCCCTCGCCGGCGGCACCGTGCCCGCGTCGCCGGTCATCGACGGCCGCGACATCACGCCGATCCTGCTCGGTCAGTCCAAGGAGTCGGCGCGCGAAGCGCATTATTATTTCTCGGGTTACGACCTGCAGGCCGTGCGCCAAGGCCGGTGGAAGCTCGCGCTGATCGAGACCGACCCGCGCAAGTTCGAACCCATCGAGCTGTCGCTGCAGCCGATGGAATCGATCAAGGCCGTGAACGATCCCGTCGTCACCGCGCTCGTCATCAACGATCGCCAACACCGCAGAGCCAGATCCGGCGAGACAGGCGCTCGTTGCGCCAGCGTTGAGCGCCGCCGCGAAGAGCGCCGCGAACTGGTCCATTTGGCCCGGCGCGATGATTCCGGTGGCCTTGCTCGGTCTGGGCCTTTGCGCCATGATTTGGAATGCGCGCCCGCAAAAGGCCGGCGCCGGCGGCCATTAGGCCACGGGCGCTCGCGATGCCAAAGCGAGGCACGTTCACGCTCGGCATCGGCGTCTTTCTTGCGGCGGCGTGTGCGATCCGCGGTCCGAGCGGCGAGGCCTCGTCCAAGGCAGGCAACTCGGCCACATCACCGCTGCTGGTTCGCTGCGCCCACAAGCGCACCTCCCCCAACAATCGCTGCTGCGCCACAGGCAGGTGCGCCGCAGTTCCACCTGCGACGGCGTCATCCAAGCGCTGCAAACACAGGTAACTGCTGCGCCCTTTGAGTTGCGCCAACCGAACCGGCACGCCCAGGCTTGTCGCCAAGCGTGGGATATCGCGCAAAAAGAGCTGGTCTTGC
>RFRI01000196.1 GCA_009924535.1 Verrucomicrobiota bacterium | reverse complement strand
CCGCGACCCAGAAGGCCATCGCCGGAGGCGCCGACAAACTCGCCAAGTGGATGCCCGCCCTCGAAGGCGGCGACGCTAAGAGCGGCTTCGCGCTCTTCCAGGCCTTGCCCGCCGGCCAGTGTCTGCGTTGTCACCGTGCCTCGGACGACTCCCATGCCGCCGGCGGCGAAGCCGGCCCGAACCTCGCCGGCGTGGCCAAACGCGGCGACCGCCGTTATCTCCTCGAGTCCGTCGTGAACTCCAACGCCGTCGTCGTCTCCGGTTACGGTACCGTCAACCTCGAGCTCGCCAACGGCGGCGCGCTGGTCGGCACCCTGATCAAGGAAGAGAAGGAGCACGTCGACGTGGACGTCGCGGGCAACCGCTGGCGCGTCGCCCGCAAGGACATCAAGTCAATGTCCACGCCCGTCTCCGGCATGCCGGCGCTCGACGCTGTCCTGACGCTCAACGAAGTCCGCGATATCGTCGCCTGGCTCGCCACGCTGGATAAGGCTCCCAAGAAGGCCAAGGCCCCCGAGCCCAAGCTGCTGGACATCTCGACCATCAAGCCGGTCGTCGCCGCCACGGTGGCGAACGTGGATCCGGCCGTCATGGCCGCCGGCAAGCAGGGCTTCATGCTGTGCATGGCCTGCCATGGTCCGAACGCCGAAGGCACCGTCATCGCGCCTCCGCTGGCCAAGTCCAATTGGGTCAACGGCCCGGCTGAGAACCTCATCCGTATCCAGCTGCGCGGCCTCAACGGCCCGCTGACCGTCTCCGGTAAGGCTTACACGCTCCCCGTGCCGATGCCGCCGCAGGCGCAGCAGACCGACGAGCAGATCGCCGCCGTCCTGACCTACGTCCGTAACAGCTTCGGTAACTCCGCTCCGGCTGTCACTCCGGAGCAGGTCAAGGCGTTGCGCGGCGAAGTCGGCAAGCCCATGCTGACCGAAGCGGATCTCGTCCCGGCGAAGTAATTAAACGACCATGAATAAGCCCAGGCTCGTGAGAGACCTGGGCTTATTCATGGTCGTAGGTGTCAGCGGATAGCGGTTGGCGGGTAGCGGATAGTTGGGGACGCAGCAGCAAAGGGAGACCGGGAAGGATGCTGCGGATATTATGAGCCCCAGCTAATCATCCGGTCTCCGGTTTCCCTCTGCCGCTTTGCCTTTATCTAAACGCCAACCGCTATCCGCTATCCGCTAGCCGCTGACTAGGTGACGACCTCGCGTCGTCGCCCAACAAAAAGCCCCGGCGGATGCCGGGGCTTTGGTCGGGAGGTGACGGTCGCCTTAGGCGATCGTGACTTCCTTCGTGAGGTAGACGTCCTGGATCGTGTGCAGGAGCTTCGCGCCTTCTTCGATCGGGCGCTGGAAGGCCTTACGACCCGAGATGAGACCCTGGCCACCGGCGCGCTTGTTGATGACGGCGGTCTTGACGGCTTCGGCGAAGTCGTTGTTGCCCGAGGGGCCGCCGGAGTTGATGAGGCCGATGCGGCCCATGTAGCAGTTGGCGACCTGGTAGCGGGTGAGGTCGATCGGGTGATCGGTCGAGAGGTCGGTGTACATGCGCTTGTCGATCTTGCCGTAGGAGGATTCCGTGGCCTGGATCGCGAGGTAGCCGCCGTTGTTCTCGGGGAGCTTCTGCTTGATGATATCGGCGCAGATGGTGACGCCGAGGTGGTTGGCCTGGCCGGTGAGGTCGGCGGACACGTGGAAATCCTTCTCCTTCGTCTTGAAGGCGCTGTTGCGGGTGTAGCACCAGAGGACGGTGGCCATGCCGAGCTCGTGGGCCTGCTGGAAGGCGTGGGAGACTTCGATGATCTGGCGGTTGGTCTCGGCGGAGCCGAAGTAGATCGTCGCGCCGACGGCGGCGCAGCCCATGTCGGCGGCCTGCTTCAGGGTGCCGTACATCACCTGGTCACCCACGTTGGGGTAGGTGAGCAGCTGGTTGTGGTTGATCTTCACCATGAAGGGGATCTTGTGCGCGTAGCGGCGGGAGACGCTGCTGAGGACGCCGAAGGTGGAGCAGACGGCGTTGCAGCCGCCTTCGATGGCGAGCTTCACGATGTTCTCGCCGTCGAAGTAGATCGGGTTCTTGGCGAAGGAGGCGCCGGCGGAGTGTTCGATGCCCTGGTCGACCGGGAGGATCGAGACGTAGCCGGTGTTGGCGAGACGGCCGGAGCCGTAGAGGCGCTGCAGGTTGGCCAGGACGCGGTTGTTGCGGTCCGAGGCGGCGAAGGCGTGATCGACCCAATCCGCGCGAGGGGAATGGATCTGCTCCTTCTTGATCTTCGGGTTGTTGAACCCGAGGAGGTTTTCGGCTTCGGTGCCGAGGTGCTTTTGGATTTCGCTGTAGTGGCTCATGGTGAGAGGGGAAGTGGGAGTCTTTCAGGTGAACAGACCACCCCAAAAGGGCGAGACCCGGTGCGGGCTTCAAGCCATAATTCAAAAACCGCCGTAAAAGCCCCAGGGGACGGCGTGGGTTGTCCGAAAAACGGCGAGAGAAGACTAAATCTGCCAATCTTCCCCGGAGGCCGAAGCCGGCTTGGGGAGGTCAGGGTGCGGGGCTGTCACGATACGTAGGACCGCCTGGCCACCGCCGGCCAGTTCGCGGGCGCGGCGGACGGCCTTGGCGAGGGCCAGGTTCGGGTTGGCTTCCTCGAACGGGAAGACGTTCTCCGTGCCGACCGATTGGTCGAGCCCCGCGTTGACGATGATCCGCATCGTGTCGGCCTTCGCTTCGCAGAGGATCAGGTGGCGACCGTCGGACTTCAGCATGTCGGCCAGGTCGCGCAGCAGCAACACGCCGTTCGCGTCGAGGTACAGCGCTTCGCGGAACTTCAGCACGAGCACCTTCAGGTTCGGATCGGCCGAGGCGCGGCGCAGGTGTTCGTGGAAAGCCTGGGTCGCGCCGAAGTGCAGGCTGCCTTCGACGTGGAGGATCGAGATGCCGGTCGTGCCTTGGCCTTTCGGGCGTTCGCGGATTTCGCCCGTGTCGGAGAAGTCGTACTCGACGACCTCCGGGGTGGAGGTCTGCTTCAGGTAGAACGCGACCGCGACCGTCGTGCCGAGGAAGATCGCGACGTCGAGCGGGGCGAGCAGCGCCGTGGCGAAGGTCGCGAGGAAGACCGTGCGGTCCTGGGCGCCGGATTTCAGGATCAGCTTGATGGCCGAGAAGTTCGCGAGCTCGATCTCGGCGAGGATGACGAGGATCGCCAGCGTCGAGAGCGGCACGACCGCGACCGCGGGGCGGGCGAGGAAGAGGGCGCCGAGGATGAAGCCGCCGCAGAGCAGCGAGGCCATCGCGGTGCGGGCGCCGCTGGCGACGTTGAGGGCGGAGCGGCTGATCGAGCCGGAGGCGGCCATGCCGCCCGTGAAGGCGCAGGCGACGTTCGCTATGCCGAGTCCGTAGACTTCCTGGTGGAGGTCGGACGGGCGGCCGGTCTTCAAGGCCGAGGCGCGGGCGTTGGCCGTGCCTTCGATGACGATCAGCACCGCGAGCGCGAGGGCCGGCGAGAAGAGCGTGGAGAGCGTCCGACCGGAGAAGTCAGGCAGGTGCAGGGCGGAGCCGGCTTGGGCCGCCTGGCCGACGTAGGTCACGAGATCGCCATGGCCGCCTTGGGTGAGGGCGACGTTCTGCGCGAGGATGGCGCCGAAGGTCGCGACGGCGACCGCGCCGAGGATCGCTTTGCCGGCGCCATATTTCGGCCGGAGGATGAAATAGGCGCTGCCCGTGATGACCGTCAGCCCCAGTTCCGGGTTGATGAG
>RFRI01000195.1 GCA_009924535.1 Verrucomicrobiota bacterium | reverse complement strand
TCTCCGGCGGCCAGCGCCAGCGGATCGCCATCGCCCGCGCCCTGCTGCTCGAACCGACGGTGCTGCTGCTGGACGACCCGACCTCGGCCATCGACCCCGAGACCGAGAAGGAGATCATGGAAGCGATGGAAGCGGCCATGGTCGGCCGCACGACCTTCATCGTCGCGCATCGCCTCAGCACGCTCCGCCGCGCCGACCAGATCCTGGTCCTCGAGCACGGCAAGCTCGTGCAGACCGGCACCCACGAACAACTGATGGCCGAGGACGGGCATTACCGCCGGGCCATCCTCGTCCAATCGGAGGGAGCCGTCGCATGAGCCAGGATCGCCTCGAGATTGCGGTCCGCCGCATCCGCCCCGACGAAGAAGAGCCGGATCGCCTTCCGCTACGCTGGTCGACCATCGCGCGCCTGCTCGCCTTCACCGGCCCGCACCGAGGCATGCGCAACGCCCTGCTCTGCCTCTGCGTCTTCCGCGCGATGGCCTTGCCCGGCCTCGCCTGGCTCGTCGGCCACATCATCAAGGGACCCGTGACGACGGGCGACGGCCCGGCGACCTTCCGGGCCTTGGCGATCTTCACCGTCTTCTTCGTCGTCGCGGACGTCGCGCTCTACTGGCGCATCCGCCTCGCCCACCAGATCGGCGAGAACGTCCTCCGCGACCTGCGCGACCGCCTGATGGCCCATCTGCTCACCCAGCCGCTCTCGTTCTTCCACGCCCGCCGCCACGGCAGCCTGATCAGCCGCATGATCTCGGACATCGAGGCGATGCGTAACGGCATCCAGAACAACTTCTTCATCACCTTCGTCTCGTTAGGCCAGATGACCTGCGCGGCCGCGCTCATGCTGCTCGCCAACCCGCGGCTCTTCCTCGTGCTGCTGGCGATCGTCCCCTGCCTGCTGCTCGTGCACGGCTTCTTCCGCGGCAAGATCCTCCACGCCTCGCGCGTCCAGCAGGAGACCTTCTCCCGCGTGACGTCGGCGCTGGCCGAGACGGTCCAAGGCATCCGCGTGACGCAGGGCTTCGCCCGCGAAGACACCAATGCCGGCATCTTCACCCGCCTCGTCCGCAGCCTCGCCGGCAACGTGGTGAAGACCGCCAGCCTCACGGCGCTCTACCTGCCGCTGCTCGAACTCAACGCCCAAGGCTTCATGGCCGCGCTGATCGGCGTCGGCGGCTGGGCGGCGCTCTCGGGCACCGGTACGGGTCTCGGCGATCTCGTGACATTCTTCTTCCTGGCCGACCTGTTCTTCTCGCCCATCACGATCATCGGGACGCAGCTCTCCGAAGCCACGCTGGCGATGGCCGGCGCCGAGCGCTATTTCCGCCTCCTCGACACCCCGCCCGCCTGGACCGACAAGCCGACGGCCGGCGACTGCCCGCCGCTCAGAGGGCACGTGGAATTCCGCGATATCCGCTTCGCCTACGTCCAGGACCGGCCGGTCCTGCATGGCATCTCCTTCGTCGCGCAGCCGGGACAAGTCATCGCGCTCGTGGGACACACGGGCTCAGGAAAATCCACGATCATCGGCCTGCTCGCGAAGTTCCAGCTGCCGCTCACCGGCCAGGTGCTCGTCGACGGCCATGATCTCGCCGACATCCGCCAGGAGACCTTGCGCCGCCAGATGGGCTTCGTCTTCCAGCAGAACTTCCTCTTCGCCGGCACGATCGCCGAGAACGTGAAATCGGCCCGCCCCGACGCCAGCGACGAGGAGATCCGTCAGGCGTTCCGCGACCTGGACTGCCTCGACCTCATCGAAGACCTCCCGGCCGGCATCCATACGCCCTGCTCCGAGAAGGGGCGCGGCCTCTCGATGGGCCAGCAGCAGCTCGTGGCCTTTGCGCGCGCCTTGCTGGCCAATCCGCGCATCCTCGTGCTCGACGAAGCCACGAGCGCGGTCGATACGCTGACGGAAGCCAGGTTGCAGGTCGCCCTCGCCCGCCTGATGAAGGGCCGCACGAGCTTCGTGGTCGCCCACCGCCTCAGCACGATCCGCCGGGCCGATTGCGTGATCGTCCTCGACGAAGGCCGCATCGTCGAACGCGGTTCGCACGAAGAATTGCTCGCCCTGCAAGGGGCGTACGCGGGGCTGCACCGCGACTTCCTCAGCTCGACGACCTGATGGGCCTACTTGGCCGCCGGGACGTTGCCGAAGTTCGGACGGCGAGGCTTGGCCTTGTCTTCCGCCTTAGCCGGCGTCTTCGGGTCCGCGAGGGTCATCGGAAACGCGGCGGCGATGCCTTGCGTGCGGACGGTCGCATAGAGATCGCCGACCGGAGATTTGCGGAAGGCCTCGACCTGCAGGTTCTGATAAGCGACCACGTCGTCCTTGGACCTGACCGTCAGGGCGAGATCGAGGCGCACGGCCGGGCTGATCGGTCCACCCGAGAACTTGAGGTCCTTCCGGGCGCCAAGGGTGACGAGCGCCAGGCCCTTCGGGTCTTTCTGGACTGGCACGCTCCACGTCTCGGCCGTCGCCAAGCCCGGGGGTAAAATCATGAGGACGGTGCGCACGGGACCGCCGGGATTACCGGGATAGACCAGCCGGCGGCGGACCAGGGGCCAATAACGACGGCCGAGTTCATCGACCGCCTCGGTACCCCCCGGACCTTCGACGACGAGCATACGCTCCTTCAGGAAAAGGATTTCCTCAGGCGTAAGGCTGGCTTGCACCGCACCAGGCCGACGGACCGGCCCCTCGTCGGCCGGCACTTCCGCCGAGACCAGCACCACGAGCTCGATCGGCCCAGCTACGCGGTGGTCGATCCAGGCGATCACGCCATACGGCACCAAGGTCATCGCCGCGGCGAGCAGCAACCCGCCGCCGAGCGCCTTCGGAAATTCATACCGGGTCAGCAACGCCGTCATCAAGGCCGCGCCGGCGAAACCGGCGGCATGCACCGAGATGTCCGTCCCCAGCGTCCATTGGGCCATCTCTAAGTCTTCCGGGTAGCCGAACAAGCGGATACGGAAGAACATCGCCACCACCCAGAGCGTGCCGGCGGTGGCGCCGAGCAGGGGCGCATAACGCGGACCGCTGCGTTCATAGACCTTGGTCATCAAGGCCGACAAAAGCGCCGCAAACAAGCCGCCGAAGAACGCGTCCTTCAACGAAGCCACGCCCGTGAGGGCGGCGGCGACGACCAGGAACGCCCAGGTGAACCAGTAGGTCCGGGCGTAGGTCTTCATTCCCCGACGATCGTTCCAGGAGGAACGATGGCGCCCTTCTTGACGACGATCACGCCGTCACGGACGAACAAGGCGTCGGTCTCCCACTTCTCGGGCAGGCCGGTGGGAGCGAGACGACAGCCGGCGCCGATACGCGCATTCTTGTCGATGATGGCGTTGCGGATGAGGCAATTCGGGCCGACGCCGACATCAGGGCGGCCGAGGGAATGGTTCTTGGCGAGGTCGTGCGGACGCTCGAAGGCGTCGGCGCCCATCATCACGACGTTCTCGAGACGGGAGCCGCCGCGGATGACGGAGCGCACCCCGATGACGCAGCGGCTGAGTTCGGAGTCGTCGACGATCGCGCCGTCGGCCATCAGGACGCGCTGCGAGCGGGCGCCGTTGAGCTTGGCCGGAGGCAGATAGCGGGAATGCGTATAGACGGGGTTCTGGCCGTCGAAGAAATCGAACGGAGGCACCGGATCGGTGAGGGTGAGGTTGCACTCCCAGAAAGAACCCACGGTGCCGATATCCTCCCAGTAACCGTCGAAGACGTAGGCCATCATGCGCTTCGAGGCGAGCAGGCCTGGGATGACTTCCTTGCCGAAGTCGGTCTGCGCCGGATC
>RFRI01000194.1 GCA_009924535.1 Verrucomicrobiota bacterium | reverse complement strand
CGCATCCCCTCGCCGTCGTCCAGATGACGACGGCGAGGGGATGCGCGGGCGCGAGCTGCTTGGCGGCGGGATCGGCGACCGGGAAGGCGACCCAGACGGAGTGCGAGCGCTTGTCCTTGTATTCGATTTCGGCTTCGGCGAGCGCGGTCTGGCAAGGGATGGACCAATAGACCGGCTTCTTCGAACGGTAGACCAGGCCTTTCTCGACGAAGCAGGCGAAGCCCTTCAGGATCTCGGCTTCGTAAGCCGGGTCCATCGTGCGGTATTCGGACTGCCAATCGGCGAGGATGCCGAGACGCTTGAACTGCCCGCGCTGCTTCTCGATGTAGGCGGCCGAGAATTCGGCGCAGGCCTTGCGGACGCCGAGGGCGTCGAGCGACTGCTTCTTGGCCTGCAGCTCCTTCATCACCTTATGCTCGATCGGGAGGCCGTGGCAGTCCCAGCCCGGGACGTAGGGCGTCCGGAAGCCGCGCATGGACTTATAGCGGAGGATGGAGTCCTTGAGCAGCTTGTTGAGGGCGGTACCGATGTGGACGTCGCCGTTGGTGAAAGGGGGGCCGTCGTGGAGGACGAAGGCGGGCTTGCCGGCGGCCCTGGCCTGGATCTGGCCATAGAGGCCGTTCCGCTCCCAGTGGGCGATGCGGACGGGCTCGCGTTCGGCCAGACCGGCCCGCATGGGGAAGTCGGTCACCGGCAGGTTGAGGGTATCCTTGAGCTCTTCGGCCATGTTTGACGTGTTAAAGTGGGTCGGTGAAGGGCTTACGCACCCCTCGGGGCGGGCAGGGTGAACGGCTAACCGTGCGAGGCAAGGGCGGAGATGGGGTCCGACCCCCTTCCGGGCGAGGCGGGATTGACAGGGCGAAAGGGAAACGCACCAATGCAGGCCCATGGATAACATGAAGCCCAAGCTCATCACCAAGCAGGCGGTCGTCATCGACCTCGTCCTCACGGTGGTCTTCTTCGTCTGGATCACCTCGATCCTCAAGAAGCACGTGCCTTGGGGCGAGCGCGGCGATACCGCCGTCCTCTTGGGAGCCGCCTATTGTGGCCTCTGCCTGTCCGGCGTGTTCTGGATGGCCCTCAATCTCTTCCGCGTGACCTTGGCCGACCAGATGCTGCCGAAGTCGGCCGACGGCAAGTAATCCCACTCGGTCGCCTTCGCCGACTACTTGGCGGCCGGGACGACCCAGTTCATCGCCGCTTCGACATCACGTCGGAGTTCTTCGGCCTGCTTCCGCTCGTTCTGATACTCCGCCCACAAGGCCGCGAGTTCTTCGGGCTTGGCGTCAGGAAACCTCTCCATCCAGGCGCCGAGGGTACGCCAAGCGTTATGGTAGACGGGATTTTGGCGAAGGATCTCGCGACGCAGCCCGGAGAGACGCGCCTGCATGCTGGCTTTCACCGCCGGCAGGTCGCGATGCTTAGCCAAGTCGGGTCCGGCGATGAGCTCGTCGCCATGGCCGAGATCGAAGACGAAGCGCGAGATGTCGTCGAGCGACTCGGCGGATTCATGCAGACCGAGGCTGACGGGCGCGCGGGACAGCAGCAACTCGGCGCGATGGACGAGCCACCACTCGTCCGGCGATTTGGCCAAGGTCGCCAGAAGTTTGAGCACGGAATCGCCATGGGCCGAGGCGATCAACGCCTTGGACTGGTCGGCGGGGGCGCCGAGCGTCTGTCGCAAGGCGCGCCAGAAAAGGAAAGCCTCACGCTCCGGCGCCTTGCCGGCCACGATGTCGGCCAAGGCCGAAGGGATGGCCTGACGTCCTTCGCGGTACCAGTAATCGTTCATCGACGGACGCAGCTGCGCGATGACCTCGCAGGCCAAGGCCTGCCGCGTCCAAGCCTCGCTCGCGTCGATCGGCCTGCGGTCGGCCAACGCGACGCGCGCCAACCAGGCACGGGCGGCGGCTTCGGCCGCGCGGCCAGGCGCTTCCCGGCCGGCGCCGAGACGCACGACGACCAGCACCGTGCCGGCGCCGACCTGCGTCTCGACGGCACCGAAACCCTTGATGTCGGCCACCTCAAGCCGCGCGAGGGGCGGAGGCGGTGGCGGCAGGTTGAGCGCGAACTCCAGATGACGCTGCAAGGCCACGCAATGCGCGGCGACGAAGCTGACCTCCGCCAGCTTCTCCCCCGTGACCAAGGCGACCGGCGTCTCGTTCGAAAAAACGGGCGGCGGGACCGGCGGCACGGGCTCGGCCGCGGCCAGCCATGCGCAGGCGGCCAGGAGGCTCAGCATGTCAGACGCCGCCGAAGTGGCCTTCGTCGACCTCCAGCGGTTCGCCGCCGGAAATATGCAGGGGCTCGCCCATCGGAGACTGGTCGTTCTTCCAGACTTCGACCGTGGCGGGGGCCTCGGGGTCCGGCGAAACCCACTGCCAGCGTCCGATGCCGAGGAAACTCATCGGGACGCCCTTGTCCTGGCTCAGGCCGGGGCCCGTGCCACGGACGAACGGCTTGTTACCGATGCCGATCATGAGGTTGACGATGAGCGCGGTGCCGGTGGCGCCGGTGCCGGACGGTTCAGGCGTGGAAACGACCGATGGGGCAGCCTCGGCCTCTTCCTCTTCTTCGAGCTCGTCGATGACTTCTTCTTCCTCGTCTTCGACTTCGATCTCGGCGGGCGCGGACACGGCCTCCGTCTCCGACGCCGTCACGGACGGGCTGCTAGGAGCGGAGGCCACCGGAGGGTTTGCGCGGATCTCACGCACCTCTTCGCGGATGGCTTCCAGGGAGGCTTCGACCTTGTCGACGGACTGGGCGGCCGACTTGGCGGCCTTCTTGATTTCGTCGCGGACGGACTTCAGCTCGGATTCGAAAGCCTGCGCAGCCTCCGCCTTCGCCTTGCCGGCGGCTTCGGCGGCCTCATCGGCGTCGGCGACCACGGCGCGGACGGTCGTGGCGAGCGCGTCGACCTTCTCGGCCAGTTCGTCGGTCGCTTCGGTCGACTGGGCCGCGGCGGTGGCTTCTTGTAGCTTCTTCTCGAGCGCGGCGAGGGAGGCCTTCAGGCCGTTGATCTCGGCGGAGGCGCGTTGGGCGACGGCCACGGCGGAAGCCTCGGCGGCCTTCTGCGCGGACATCTCCACTTCGGCGATGCGGCGGTTGAGGGCTTCGTTGCCGGCCCGGACGTTGTCGCGCTGGAGGTCGATCTCTTCGGCGAGCTTGGCGCGCAGGCGAGCCTGCTCCGCCTGACGCTCGGCCTTGCTGCCGCCATCCTGGAGCACGGGGACCACCACGATCAACGAGGCGATCAGGATGCAGCACATGACCAGGAAGGTGTCCCAGCCGTCACGCTTGTCGGGCATGACGATGAGGATCGCGATCACCGCGATCAGGTCGGCGGCGACCAGGAACCATTTTTCTTTGAGCAGTTTCTCGAGTTCGCGGTTCATGTGGGGTGCGGGGTAAGGGGTGGATCAGCGCGGGCGCTCGACGAAGCCGACCTTGCGGTTGACCTTGGAGAGCGTGCGGAACGCGGTGGCCTGGGCCTGTTCGGCGCCGGACTTGAAGATGCGGTCGAGCTCGGCGCGGTCCTTGATGAGCTCGTCGTAGCGCACGCGGACCGGGTCGAGCGTGGCGACGACGGCGTCGGCGACGGCCTTCTTGAAATCGCCGTAGCCCTTGCCCGCGAACTCGGACTCGAGAGCGGCGACGGAGCGGCCGGTGCAGGCCGACATGATCGAAAGCAGGTTGGTCACGCCGGGCTTGTCGGGACCGGGACGCACCTCGGCCGAAGAGTCGGTCACGGCGGACATGATCTTCTTGCGCACGTCCTCGGGGCGGTCGGTGATGAAGACCGT